>JAYULP010000247.1:0-1701 GCA_043763445.1 Polaromonas sp. | reverse complement strand
GGGCTGAATGGGCTAGATGGGCTGAACACGGTTAACTCGGCTGATGTAGTGACGTCGGCTAACTCGGCTAACGCCACTGATTTACGACACGCATCTGCAGCGACTCGACGCCTGAGCCTTGACTGCACGCCGCTTGGTCACTGGTGTTGCGTTGAAGTTAGCGACGCTCTGACGACTGACTGTGCTGTCACGGCGAACGCACAGGCCGCGTTAGGCCCGCTGCAAGCCAGCGGGTTGGCGCTTATCGCGGTGACAAGCCGCCCGGCGCTGGAGCCAGTCTGTGGCCAAAAACCGAGCCGTCTGCTCGCCGCTAAGTTGCCACTGAGTTGGCACTGAGTTGCAATTTCAGCATGAAACCTAGACTTTGCCCGCATATCTGTTGCCTAGACTGCTATTAAAAACATACCGTCATAGTTGCGCCGTCCACATGGCGGTTTTTCGGCTGTCGCCAACGCATCGCATGCCTCGGGCGGTGCTTGGCGCTACCCTGGTAAGTCCGGCCCTAGCGGCTCTAGGCCGGGCGCGTGGGGGGCAGCTTGGCGAGCCGTGCAGCCCCCTCTCCCCCCGCGTGTTGAGCTGCCGCAACGTGCCCGCCTGTACCGGCGGCACAAAAACCGGTGCAGTCCTGCGGCGGCCACCCGCAATTGACCGCACCCGTCTGACAGGGCCGTGGCAACGCACAAGCAACAGCTCCGATGCAAGTTTTTTGTGCCATCAGCGCTATCGTCAGGCGCGCACCGGTCAGGGGTAGGCCAAGCCGTGGCCGAGCTGGCCACGGCTAGCTTTAGCGCAGCCGACACACCAGGCGCAGCTTTTAAGCTGCAATTGAGCATGTTTGACCACGCCACTCGGGCAGCTGGTGACATTGGGCAGGCCACTGAAAACCGCCACCGGGTGCCGCGTCTTGAATCCTGAATTCTGGATTTCGGATTTCGGATTTCGGATTTTGGGCTCTGGGCTCTGGCATCTAGCGCCAAAGGCCCAACACCCCGCGCTGGGTGCCGGGCCGTCGGCGCTGCGCTGCCGCGTGGCACGGTGCAAAAGCCCCGACGGCATGTCGCGCGCAGCTCAGGCCGTCTGCAACGCAATTTTGAGCCAAATCGGCTTGTAGCCGTCTGATTTAAATCTTCTTTTGCTATCAACAACATAGCTACTGAAGTGTCAGCGCCTAGCCAACACGCTTTTGAGTGCGTTACCCGTGTGCGTGCCCAGCGCCACCACCGCCTCGGGCGGGGCGCACGCCACCACCGTGCCGCCGGCGTTGCCGCCCTCCGGCCCCAAGTCAATGACCCAATCGGCCTCAGCGATGACGTCCAGGTCGTGTTCAATCACCACCACGCTGTGGCCGCCGTTGACCAGGCGGTGCAGCACATGAATTAGTTTTTCAACGTCCGCCATGTGCAGGCCCACCGTCGGCTCGTCCAGCACGTACAGCGTGTGCGGCGCTTTTTGCCCGCGCCGGGTGATGTCGTCGCGCACCTTACTGAGCTCGGTGACTAATTTGATACGTTGGGCTTCGCCGCCGCTGAGCGTCGGCGAAGGCTGGCCCAGCGTCAGGTAACCCAGGCCGACATCCTTGAGCAGCTGCAGCGGGTGGCCGATGGCGGGCATAGCGGCAAAAAAGTCCACCGCCTCGTCAACTTCCATTGCCAGCACATCGCCGATGCTTTTGCCGCGCCAAGTGACCGCCAGTGTTTGCGG
>JAYULP010000246.1:0-10642 GCA_043763445.1 Polaromonas sp. | reverse complement strand
GGCTCCTGTAGGTAGCCGGCACTGGTTACGCCGGGGTAGATCGTTTCGGGTGATTTTGTTTGCAATTTGTTCGACTTGCGAAGCGCCAAAAACACGCTGCAGCCGCCCATCAACAGCTCAAAGCTGAACCATCTCGAAGTCCTCTTTTCGGGCACCGCATTCGGGGCAAGTCCAGTTCATGGGCACGTCAGCCCAGAGTGTTCCGGCCGCTATTGCATGGTCGGGCGCGCCGTCTGTTTCATCGTAAATCCAGCCACAAATTAAACACATCCACGTCATTGATTGGGTCTCTAAAAAACAGCTTTGGAATAGAATAATCGAATTGTATCGACGCGCTACACCTTATTTACGTCGACTGCAAAATCGACACTCATGCCCAACTCCAGCATCCCTTTCGACGCCCCTGAAGCTCCGCCAGAAGACATCGAAAGCACCGCTCCTGTGTGTGTCATGACGTTCAACGCCAATGACCCGAGCGGCGCCGGCGGATTGACCGCAGACATTGCTGCAATGACGTCGGCCGGGGCACACCCACTGGCTATTGTTACCGGTGCTTACGCGCGTGATACCGCTGAGATTTTTGACCATTTCTCCTTCGACGAAGAGGTCGTCAGCGATCAAGCAAGGTCCGCCTTAGAAGACATGCCGGTGGCGGCGATCAAGGTCGGTTTTGTTGGCAGTCCTGAGAACATTTCGACCATCGCCGTAATGGCCGCCGACTATGCCGAAATACCACTAATTGCTTACATGCCGGACCTGTCTTGGTGGAGCGACAGCGAAATTGAAAGCTACCAAGACGCCTTCAAAGAGCTGCTTTTGCCCCAAACCACAGTGTTGGTTGGCAACCACAGTAGCTTGCGGCGTTGGCTGCTTGCTGACTGGTCAAGCGAGCGCGGCCCGTCACCACGCGACATTGCCAAGGCAGCGGCAACGGTAGGGGTGCCCTATGTGTTGGTGACCGGCATCCCGGCGCCTGGGCAGTTCATCGACAACGTGCTGGCCACGCCTGAGACGGTGCTGTACAGCGCCAAGTTCGAGCGCTTTGAAGCCCTATTTTCCGGTGCGGGCGAGACCTTGTCGGCGGCGTTGACAGCATTGCTGGCCAACGGTCACGACCTGCAAGCTGCGACCGCCGAGGCCTTGAGCTATCTTGACCACAGCTTGGACGCTGGCTTTCACCCCGGCATGGGCCACGCTGTGCCAGACCGCATGTTCTGGGCGCAAACCGACGCGGATGACGGCGGCGATAGCGATGTTGCCGGCGATGACGCGGCCGACACCGACACCGCTACAGCCGGCGCCCGCTGCATCCCAGCGCTGGCAGGCTCAGGCGACATCGACCCTGTGAAGGCGCTGATTCGCGCCCATCGGGTGGATGTGGCACCAAACAATACCAAGCACTGAACGACTTCAACCCCGGCAACCTGCATGACCACCCCGCCTACCACCATCACGCCTGACACGGCTTCTCGCAACCACACCTTGTTTGAGCGCGCCAAGCGGTTGATCCCTGGCGGTGTGAACTCACCGGTTCGGGCCTTCAAAGCCGTCGGCGGCACGCCCCGGTTTGTGCAGCGTGCAAAAGGCGCGTACTTTTGGGATGCGGACGGCCAACGCTATATTGACTACATCGGCTCTTGGGGCCCAATGATTTTGGGTCACGGCCACCCGGCGGTCATAGAAGCGGTTCAAAAAGCCATGCTGGACGGCTTTTCGTATGGCGCGCCAACCGAGCGCGAAGTGGAAATGGCCGAAGTAATTGTGAGCTTGGTGCCGTCCATCGAGATGGTGCGCTTGGTCAGCTCCGGCACGGAAGCCGCTATGAGTGCCATTCGCCTGGCGCGCGGTGCCACCGGGCGCAACAAAATCATTAAGTTCGATGGCTGCTACCACGGCCATACCGACTCGCTGCTGGTCAAAGCCGGCTCCGGTCTGGCAACCTTTGGCAATCCAACCAGCGCCGGGGTGCCGCTAGATGTGGTGAAAGACACCTTGGTGCTGGAGTACAACCACATCGGCCAGCTCGAAGAAGCGTTTGCGCTGCATGGCCGCGAAGTGGCTTGCCTGATGATTGAGCCGATTTGCGGCAACATGAATTTTGTGCGCGCCAGTGTGCCCTTCATGAGCCGTTGCCGCGAGCTGTGCACCGCGTATGGCGCGCTGCTGGTGTTTGACGAGGTCATGACCGGCTTTCGTGTGGCGCTGGGCGGCGCGCAAAGCGTCTATGCCAAGGCCATTGACGGCTTCAAACCCGACATAACGGCGCTGGGCAAGGTGATTGGAGGCGGCATGCCAATGGCGGCGTTTGGCGGCACGCGCGATGTGATGGAGCAACTGGCCCCGCTAGGCGGCGTCTACCAAGCCGGAACACTGTCGGGCAACCCGGTGGCTACGGCTTGCGGGCTGGCCACGCTACGCGAGGTGCAGCAACCCGGGTTTTATGACGCCTTGTCTAGCCGCACACGCAGTTTGGTCAGTGGGCTCACGGCGGCGGCTCATGCCGCGGGGGTGCCGTTTTGCGCCGACAGCGAAGGCGGCATGTTCGGCTTTTTCCTACTCAACCGGCTACCGCAAAACTATGCCACCGTTTTAACCACGGACAGCGCAGCGTTTAACCGCTTTTTTCACGCCATGCTCGACAGCGGCATCTACTACGCACCGGCCTTGTACGAGGCCGGCTTTGTCAGCGCGGCGCACACGCAAGCTGACATTGCCGAGACAGTGGACGCCGCTAAGCGTTTTTTCGCTTCACTATGATTTTAGTAGCAACGTAAGCAATAAAGACGACGGCTACCGCCCTAATTGGCTAAAAAACACTGGGAATACAGTTTTTGAAGTCGCTTTCAACGGCTCATTAGCAGCAATGCCGTCAAATGCGCCGGCCTGCCGTTCAATGCCGAAAGTGCCGCACACCCGACAGCACCATCACCACGCCGCGCTCGTTGGCGGCGGCGATCACCTCGTCGTCGCGCATCGAGCCGCCGGGTTGAATCACGCAGGTAGCACCGGCGTCCACCACCACGTCCAGGCCATCGCGGAACGGGAAAAACGCATCGCTGGCCACCGCTGAGCCTTGCAGGCTCAAGCCGGCGTTGGCGGCTTTAATCGACGCGATGCGCGCCGAGTCAATACGGCTCATTTGGCCCGCTCCGACACCCAGTGTCATGCCGCTGGAACAAAAAACGATGGCGTTGGACTTGACGTACTTGGCCACTTTCCAGGCAAACAGCAGGTCTTGCAGTTGGGCAGGCGTCGGCTGCAGCTGGCTAACGATCTTCAAGTCAGCCAGGCTCAAGACATGGTTGTCTGCTGTTTGCATCAACAAACCGGAGCCAACGCGCTTGATGTCCATCAGGTTGCGGCCTTGCGCCCACGCGGTGTCGCCGCCGGGCGGCAGTGCGATTTGCAACAGCCGCACATTCACCTTGGCTTTGAAGATGTCAAGCGCTTCGGGCGAAAACGCCGGCGCCATCAGGACTTCGACAAACTGCTTTGAAATTTGCAGCGCAGCGCGCTCGTCCAATGGACAGTTCAACGCAATAATGCCGCCGAAAGCCGAGGTCGGATCAGTTTTGAAGGCCTTGCTGTAAGCCTCCAGCCCGTCAGCTCCGGTAGCGACACCGCAGGGGTTGGCATGCTTGACGATGACGCAAGCTGGGCCATCTTTGAGCAGGTCAAAGCTTTTGACACATTCCCAGGCCGCGTCCGCGTCAGCAATGTTGTTGTACGACAGCGCTTTGCCCTGCAATTGCAAGGCGGTAACCAGCGAGCCGGGCGCGGGCAGCAGGTCGCGGTACAGCGCGGCCTGCTGGTGGGCGTTTTCACCGTAGCGCAAATCTTGCACTTTCACAAAGCGGCCATTGGTTTGCCCAGCAAACAGGGCGTGGCAACCGTCGGGCTGAATGCTAGAGAGATAGTCGCTGATGGCGCCGTCGTACTGGCTGATGCGGTTAAAGGCCGCCACCGACAGCGCAAACTTCGTGGCCTGGCTCACGCTGGCGCTGGCCTGCAACTCGGCCAACACACCGGCATATTGGCTGGCGTCGGTGAGTACGGCGACGTCTTTGTAGTTTTTGGCAGCGCTGCGCACCATGGCTGGCCCGCCGATGTCAATGTTCTCAATGGCGTCTTCAAGCGTGCAACCGGGCATGGCAACGGTGGCCTCAAACGGGTAGAGGTTCACCACCAGCAGGTCAATCGTGGCAATGCCGTGGGTTTTCAGCGCAGCCATGTGCTCTGGCAGGTCGCGGCGGGCCAACAGTCCAGCGTGGATAGTGGGGTGCAGCGTTTTCACGCGGCCGTCGAGCATCTCTGGGCAACCGGTATGGTCAGCCACCTCAGTCACAGGCAGGCCAGCTTCGGCCAGCAGCTTGGCGGTGCCGCCAGTGGACAGCAGCTCAATGCCCAAGGCGTGCAGGGCCTGGGCAAATTCAAGGATGCCGGTTTTGTCGGAAACGGAAATCAGGGCGTTCATGGTGTCGCTTTAGGGTGTGAAATTAGCAAAAAAAGGCACAGGGACGCAAGAGCATGAAAAGCAGCAACGACTGGCTGTGGTGTGAGCGCCGGCTACGGCCGACGCAGCGCAGTGGCCAGACGCTACTCGATGAGCTTGTGGTCAAGCAGCTTTTTGCGCAGCGTATTGCGGTTTAGCCCTAGCCATTGGGCGGCGCGGGACTGGTTGTTGGCCGCGTGCTTCATCACCACTTCCAGCAGTGGCTTTTCCAGCACTTTAACCATCATGTCGTACATGCCGGCGGGCTCGGTTTCGGCCAAGTCTTTGAAATAGCTCTCCAAGCTGGTACGCACGCACTCTTCAATGTGCTGTTTGCTCATGCAAAAAACTCCCGTGTCATTGTCATTGTCATTGTCATTGTCATTGTTGTTGTGTGGTGTGTTGCAACACGTCGCACGCCGTCGGCATAGCGTCAGTGCGCTGCATCAGCTGCTCGAAAAACTCCGCCACCGCCGCCAACTGCGCCTGGGCGCTTTGCAGTGTGTTCATCTGGCAGCGAAAAGCCTCGCCGCCGGGCATGCCGGCTACATACCAGCCGATGTGTTTGCGAGCGCTCCGCACCCCTGTTGATTCGCCGTAGAGCCTGTAGTGATCGTGCAGGTGGGCTAGCAGCAGGCGCGATATGTCGGCTACCCGCGGCGCAGCGAGGTGCTCGCCAGTGGCCAAAAAGTGCGTGACCTCGCGAAATATCCAGGGCCGACCTTGGGCGGCGCGGCCGATCATCACTGCGTCAGCGCCGGTGCGGCGCAGCACGTCGCGCGCTTTTTCGGGCGAGTCAATGTCGCCGTTGGCCACGACTGGAATACGCACCCGCGACTTGATCTCGGCCACCGTGTCGTACTCGGCCAAGCCTTTGTAGCCCTGCTCCCGGGTCCGGCCATGCACCGTCAACATTTGCACACCAGCGGCTTCAAACACCAGCGCCAACGTGAGCGCGTTTTTATGCGCTTGGTCCCAGCCGGTGCGCATTTTGAGCGTGACCGGCACGCTGTGCGGGGCGCAGGCCGCGACCACCGCTTGCACAATGTCAAGGGCCAGCGCTTCGTCCTGCATCAAAGCCGAACCAGCCCACTTGTTGCAGACTTTTTTGGCGGGGCAACCCATGTTGATATCAATGATTTGCGCTCCGCGAGCGATGTTGTGGGCCGCAGCGTCGGCCATCGTGGCGGCATCAACGCCGGCGATTTGTACTGCAATGGGCTCAGTCTCGCCCTCGTGGTTGGCGCGGCGCGAGGTTTTCAGACTGTCCCACAGGTCACGCCGGGAGGTCACCATTTCACTGACCGCATAGCCGGCGCCCAGTTGCTTGCACAGGCGGCGAAACGGCCTGTCGGTCACACCGGCCATGGGCGCGGCAAACACATTGTTTGCCAAAGCAAAGGGGCCAATGTTCATGAAAAAAAGAGCTAGTGCGGGGTTGGAAAAAGAACGATGATTGTACTTGCCTCATTTTTCAGCAACTGAAATCCGGGCTGAGCGTTTACCTATACTTCATGGCAATGCAAGCCTGGAGCCAACACCTGTTAGAACTACTGGCCTTGCCCGAGTTTGGCTTGAGCACCGTGTTTGTGGTGGCTTTTATTTCCGCGACGTTGTTGCCGCTGGGCTCTGAGCCGGTGGTGCTTGGGCTGGTCAAGCTCAACCCGGAGCTGTTTTGGGCAGCAATTGCCGTGGCCACGGCCGGCAACACCCTCGGCGGTGCGCTGGACTGGTGGATGGGCTACGGCGCGCACAAGGTGGCCGACAAATATCAGCATTCGGGCCATCATGGCCGGGCCATTCGGTGGCTGGAAAAGCTGGGGCCAAAAGCTTGCTTACTGGCATGGCTTCCCGTGGTGGGCGACCCGTTGTGTGCGGTAGCCGGCTGGCTGAAGTTTGCGTTCTGGCCCTGCGTGGGCTACATGGCCATCGGTAAATTTGCGCGTTATCTGACCATGACAGCGGGGGTGGTCTGGGCTTTTCCGCGCTTTTTTTCCAGCTGACTTACCGTTAAAACCGCTCGTGCGCTCCCAAGTAGCGCCACTGCCCCACTGGCAAGTCGCTTAACGGCACCCGTGCGATGCGCAGCCGCTTCATGGCGGTGACCCGCAAGCCCACGCTCTCGCACATGTAAGCAATTTGGCCGGGACGCTCGCCTTTTAACGCAAACCGCAGTCGGGCCTCGCTTTGAAAACTAACTTTGGCAGCGCCGAGCCGCAGGCCATTGAAAGTAAAACCATGGTCCACACGGTTTAGCCGCTCCAAGCCGCCGGGCTTAATTTGACCTTGTACATCGACTACCACTTCATGCTCAAGCGTGGCGCTGTCTTCACGCAGCTTACGGGCAACGCGCCAGTCTTGCGAAAACACTACCAGCCCGCTGGCTGGCAGGCTCAGGTCCGTCACCAGCTCCGCTGTCAGATGCTTTTTCAACGGCTGTGTGCCCGAGCGATCAGTTTTTGACTGCTGGGCCGGCAACAGCGCGGCGGGCTGACCAGCCGGCTTGTGCAGCAACAGCGTCACCGCCGCGAGCCCCAGCAAACTGGCGTTTTTGGACACCACCACCGTGTGGCGCTCTACCCGATGCTGCGGCTCTTCTATCACCATGCCGTCGACTGTGACCCAGCCGCCGGCAATGAACTGCTCGGCCTCGCTGCGGGAGCACGGCACCAACTCGGCCACCCGCTTGGCCAGCCGGACGCCGTCCAGTGCAGGCATTGGCCCAAGGCGCCGGGATTGGGAGAAGTCGCTCATGGCTGCAAAGTCCTAAGGTGTGGGCCGTGTCGGTGGTGTGGCCAGTGTGGCGCGTCTCGGCCCAAGAACATACGGCTAATGTGACAATATTACGCTATTATTTTAATAGCTTAAAGGGCAGTAAACACGCGGGCAAAATTCCAATTTGATCAAAAAACTAAGGGCAACGGAGCACACCGCAGGCTCGGCTGCGCGCTTTCAGCTGCTGAACAAGAAGTTCATTACATCGCCGTCCTTGACCAGGTAATCCTTGCCTTCGCTGCGCATCTTGCCAGCGTCTTTGGCACCCTGCTCGCCGTTGAAGGCCACAAAGTCTGCGAAAGCAATGGTTTGGGCGCGAATGTAGCCTTTTTCAAAATCGGTGTGGATCACGCCAGCCGCTTGCGGTCCGGTGTAGCCCACCTGAATTGTCCAGGCGCGCACTTCTTTCACGCCAGCGGTAAAGTAGGTCTGCAAGCCCAGCAGCTGGTAGGCGGCCATGATCAGGCGGTTCAGCCCCGGCTCATCCTGGCCGATTTCAGCGAGGAACATCTTTTTGTCCTCGTCCTCCATGTCCGCCATTTCAGCTTCCATCTTGGCGCAAATCACCACCACTGGCGCGTTTTGAGCGGCAGCATAGGCAATAAGGCGGTCAAGGAAGGGGTTGTTTTCAAAGCCGTCTTCTGCTACGTTGGCCACAAACATTGCTGGCTTGGCGGTGATCAAAAAGAGCTGCTTGAGCAGCAGCGACTCGTCGCGGCTGAAGTCAATGCTGCGCACCGGTTTGGCTTCATTAAGCACCCGCTGGCACTGCTCCAAAATAGCCACCAGCTTGGCCGACTCCTTGTCGCCCGAGCGGGCCAGCTTGGAGACGCGGTGCAGCGCCTTTTCCACTGCCGCCAGGTCGGCCAAGCACAGCTCGGTTTGAATGACTTCAATGTCCGAGATCGGATCGACCTTGCCGGCGACATGGATCACGTTGTCGTCCTCAAAGCAGCGCACGACATTGACGGTAGCGTCAGTCTCGCGGATATGTGCCAAAAATTTGTTGCCCAAGCCTTCGCCCGTGCTGGCCCCGGCCACCAGCCCAGCAATGTCGACAAACTCGACAATGGCGGGCACGATGCGCTCAGGCTCGACAATGCCTGCTAGCAGAGCCAGCCGTGCATCCGGCAACTCCACCACACCCACATTGGGCTCAATGGTGCAAAACGGGTAGTTTTCCGCCGCAATGCCCGCCTTGGTCAAGGCGTTGAAAAGGGTGGACTTGCCGACGTTGGGCAGGCCAACGATGCCGCACTTCAGACTCATGGGAAACCTTCAAAAAACAGGCTTTGGAGTGTATGCGATGCGCTGTTTTCGGCCCACACCGAACGCCTGGGCCACAGGCCCAATCACGCCGGCAGGGGCGCGCCACGCGCTGCGCTACTTTGAGCAGCGGCTTTATCGCCCCGACCGGCGGCGGCGTGTTGGCCAGCACCCGCGCATTTGCGCCAAAGCCCAGCGCGGTGGCTTTGCAGCAGCTCGCCCGCCTGCGGGCGACTCAGGGCAGTGCTTGGCTCAACGCTGGCAGTCAGGCAGCGCGCGCAAAGTTTGACCCGGGGCAAACTGGCTGCGGCCGGGGCAGTGTTGATCTGCAGAGTGTCCGCACAGGCCCTGTCCTGCCGCGGCATACTCGGCAAGCCGGCGCAAAAGGGGCACTGCGCTGGCCGCTGAGTGCTTAAAAACACAGGGGTAAAAAGGGGCGGCCGTACCGGCTGGCTGTCAAACTTTCATCGGCTTCTAAAATACGTTATGTCCAAGAATTTCGATGTTTGTATTTATGGCGACGGCGCGGTCGGCCGCGTGCTGGCCCTGAAGCTCGCGCAGGCCCGGCTTCGGGTGGCGCTGCTCGCCCGTGCAGCTAGCCCTGCCGCCCTGGCAGCGCCAGCTGACGTGCGCGCCTATGCGCTCAATGCTGCCTCACGCGAGCTGCTGCTTGGCTTGCGTGCTTGGCCCGACGCGGCCAGCACCCCAGTGCTTTGCATGCAGGTGTCGGGCGACGACGGCGGCCAAATTGATTTCAACACCGCTGGGCAAGCCGCCCCCACCACCGCCTCGCCGCTGGCCTGGATTGTTGACGTGCAAGCGCTGCAACACCAGCTGGCCGAGGCAATTCGCTATCAGCCGCAAATTGAGCTGCTAACGCACACGGCAGACACGCCTAGCCCCGCCATCAAAGCGCCTTTGAAGGTGATCTGCGAAGGCCAGTTTGGCGAGCACTTATCGGCTTTGCCAGCCCGGCGCACCGTCAAGCCGTACCCGCAGCGCGCCGTCGCAGCGCGGCTAAGCTCCACCCAGCCACACGGCCATGTAGCGCGCCAGTGGTTCACCAACGGTGAGGTGCTGGCCTTACTGCCCTTGCACGACAACGCGCTGGCACTTATCTGGTCAGTAGACAGCGAGCGCGCCGAGGCCCTGATGCAACTGCCCGCTGACGAATTTTGTGCAGTGTTGCAGACCGCTTGTGGCGCGTCGGCCGACATCGGCACGCTGGGCCTGAACGGTGACCGCGCCAGCTGGCCGCTGAACCTGTCCACCGCCGAGCGCTGGGTTGGGCCGGGCTGGGCATTGGCAGGTGACGCGGCACACACCATTCACCCGCTGGCCGGCCAAGGTTTGAACTTGGGCCTGGCCGATGCCGCTTGCCTAGCTGACATACTGGCCGGGCGCGAATACTGGCGCGCCTTGGGCGACGAACGCCTGCTGCGCCGCTACGAGCGGGCGCGCAAGGCCGACGTAGCCACGCTCACCGCCGTCACAGACGGGCTGTACAGCTTGTTCTCACACAGCAACGGGCCATTGCAAGCGGCGCGCAACTGGGGCATGAAGGGTGTGGCGCTCAGCGGTCCACTCAAGCAGTGGCTGACCCGCCGCGCGGCTGGTTACTGACACCGCAGCGTTTGTTTATTCACCCCCGAGCTGTCTCATGTCAGGACTTTGTATGCAACTGCGCCTTTGCTGCGTCACGTTTGGCCTTGTGATCTCGAGCCTATGGTCTGCCGCCGGGGCGCAGGAAGCGGTTATTCGTAAAAACTTGGCCGAGCGTATGCCTGCGTTCACCCAGATTGACGAGGTCAGCAAAACCCCGATGGCTGGCGTGTACGAGCTGCGGGTTAACGACCGCGATATTTTCTACACCGATGCCGAGGGCAGCTTTTTGATTCAGGGGGTGCTGTATGACACCAGGGCCAAGCGCAACCTGACCGAAGAGCGTGTTGCTAAGCTGGGCGCCATTGAGTTCAGGGCCTTGCCGATCAAAGACGCCTTGACCATCGTTCGCGGCAACGGCAAGCGCAAAATGGCGGTGTTTGAAGACCCCAACTGCGGCTACTGCAAACGCTTTGAGCAAGAGCTGCAAAAAGTCACCAACATCAC
>JAYULP010000245.1:0-1705 GCA_043763445.1 Polaromonas sp. | reverse complement strand
CTTCAGCGACAGCCTTAACATTTGACTTTTTCCGCCCCGGTGCAATCATCATGACCATCTGACGGCCTTCAAGTTTGGGAAACTGTTCAACCAAAATCAAATCAGCCAACTCGTCACGAATTCTTGCCAACAAGGCCAAACCCAACTCTTGGTGGGTAATTTCCCGCCCTCGAAAACGCAATGTAATTTTGCACTTGTCACCGTCCTCTAGAAAACGTTTGATATTGCGCAACTTAATGTTGTAGTCCCCGTCATCTGTGCCGGGTCGAAACTTTACTTCCTTGATCTCAATGACTTTTTGCTTAGACTTCGCTTCGGCCGCTTTTTTCTGCTCTGCATACTTAAACTTGCCGTAGTCCATCAATCGACAAACGGGCGGCATTGCTGTGGGCGAGATTTCGACTAAGTCCACATCGGCTTCACCGGCCAAACGCAAGGCCTCCATCAGACTCACAATACCCAAGGGTTCGTTGTCGGGTCCGGACAGGCGGACTTCGGGGGCCATGATTTCACGGTTCAAGCGGTGCTTGCGTTCTTCACGGTGGCGGCGGTCACGAAATTCAGTAGCGATGGTGAGAATCCTTGAATACTTACTATAAAAATTATAGCTAATTTTGCCTATTTTGGTCAATAAAGACCTGGTCCTGACAGCTAATCGAGATTTTCGTCAGGCTTTTTGTGCAATGTCCGCTGCAATTTGCTGCGCAAACATGTCGACCGGCATTACTCCAAGGTCTTTATTACCCCGGGCACGTACCGCAACTGTACCAGCGTCTTTTTCCTTGTCGCCAACGACCAGGATGTAAGGCATTTTTTGCAGCGAATGCTCACGTATTTTATACGTAATTTTTTCGTTGCGCAGGTCAAGATTGACCCTAAGCCCTTGATTCTGCAGCGTTTTAGCAACTTTTCTGGCGTACTCGGCTTGTGAATCGGTAATGGTAAGCACCGAAACCTGCTCCGGCGCAAGCCAAGTGGGCAAAGCACCGGCGTGTTCTTCTATCAAAATACCAATAAAACGCTCCAAACTGCCAACAATGGCGCGGTGCAGCATGACCGGACGGTGTCGGGCGCCGTCTTCGCCGACATACTCTGCATCGAGCCGCTCGGGCATGGAAAAGTCGACCTGAATCGTGCCGCATTGCCACTGCCGACCGATTGCGTCTTTCAAGGTGTATTCGATTTTTGGGCCGTAAAACGCGCCGTCGCCCGGAGAAATCTCAAACTCACAACCGGACTCGCGCAAGCTTTGCATCAGGGCGTGCTCGGCTTTGTCCCAGCTCTCGTCGGTGCCGATGCGCGCTGCAGGTCGGGTTGCAACCTTGTAGATGATGTTTTTGAAACCGAAGTCGGTGTAGACTTTTTGCAGCAGCGCGGTGTAGTCGACGCATTCTTTCAAAATCTGCTCTTCGGTGCAGAAAATATGGCCATCGTCTTGCGTGAAGCCGCGTACACGCATGATTCCATGCAAGCCGCCCGAAGGCTCATTACGGTGGCACTGCCCAAACTCGCCGTAGCGCAGCGGCAAGTCGCGGTAGCTTTTGATTCCTTGCTTGAAGATCAAAATATGGCCAGGGCAGTTCATGGGTTTGAGTGCGTATTCACGTTTTTCGCTTTCGGTCGTGAACATGTTGTCGCGGTATTTGTCCCAATGACCGGTTTTTTCCCACAGCGTTTTGTCGATGACCTGCGGCCCTTTGACCTC
>JAYULP010000244.1:0-1705 GCA_043763445.1 Polaromonas sp. | reverse complement strand
TGATTTCATTGGCTAGTCAGCTACAAAATAAATAGCATCCGAATTACGTGTGTCGCTTTTCGCGCTTTGCTCAACCCATCTCAGGCGCAATGGTCTCGGCATAGTCATGCAGCGCGTCCAAAATCGCTTCGGCACGCTTGTTTGCAACTGCCAGCAAAACATCAATTTCCTCAAGCAATGTATCGACGTTTCGGGCACCGCCCTGGCCTTCTAGCAGACGCGCGCCTCGGTGAGCCTTCCATCTCTCGGCATCTGCAGGCGACAAGGTGCTAGGGAAGTTACGAGCGCGATAGCGAAACACCAGCTCTTCTAGCCGGTCGTCGTCAAAGCCAGTGCGACTGTGGGCCAATTCTTCGCCCGACAGGGCGCGTAGTTGGTTAAGCCGCTTACGGTCAGCAGCGCCAATAAAGCCTCCGTACAAGTCTTCATCCACATCAGGCAGGCCAGCAATGGGACGAGCGAAAACCTCAGACCAAATGGCGCTCATATCAGGCAAGGCTACCGCTTTTTCAGCATTGACCAGTGCACCGGCAATATCCACGCCCCACTGCGCAGCCAAAGCCGGGCCCAGCGCTTGCAGCTTGCGCACGACCATCGGGGACTTGTTAAGGTGAATTGATTTCAGCGGCAGGCGTTTCACGCCTTCTGGCAATGCAGCAGTTTTGCTGAACAGCCGCTGGCGCAATGTAGCTACGTCGAGCGACGGCAGCTCGCTGGGGTCGTGTGCCAAATCCCAAGCAAGCAACTCGTTCTTGTTGCCTGGGTGCATAGCCAGCGGCCACATCACCGCCAGGCAACCGCGCTCGGGGCCAAACATGCCTGACACATGCAAAAACGGCTGCGCTGTCTGCCCACAGGCCGGTAGTCCGAGCTCGGCGAGTACGCGATCTTTTTTATGCAGGCTCAGACAAAAATCGAATAACCGAGGTTGTTTGTTACGGATCAGCCGTGCTAGTGCAATGGTTGCCCGCACATCTGACAAGGCGTCATGGGCCGCCTCATGTAGCAGCCCATTGGCACGGGCAAGGTCTTCGAGCTTGAAGCTAGGACGCGTCGCGTCGGGGCTGTCTGGCTGGCGCTCATCGTGTTTACGCGGCCATACGATACCCTCAGGCCGCATCGCGTAAGTCATTCGTACGACATCTAGCAAGTCCCACCGTCCGCAGCCGTTTTGCCACTCCCGCGCATATGGGTCCATCAGGTTGCGCCAAAAAAGGTGACGTGTCACCTCATCGTCAAACCGGATGGTGTTGTAGCCCACACCAATGGTGCCCGGTTGGGCCAAAAGCCGTTCGATTCGCGCTGCGAATTCAGGCTCAGGCAAACCGCGCTCAAGGCACACTTGCGGCGTGATGCCTGTGAGCACACACGACTCAGGGTTGGGCAAATAGTCATTTGCCGGCTGGCAGTAAATCATCACTGGCGTGTCGATTTCATTGAGCTCGGCATCGGTCCGTATACCGGCAAACTGCGATGGCCGGTCGCGCCGTGGGTTGATTCCAAAGGTCTCGTAGTCATGCCACAAAAATGTGTGGGAAGCTGGGGCGGATGAGTTGAAGTCTGCCATCAAGGTGCTCTGCGTTTTTTAGATAATTACAGCTTGTGGCTCTTGGCCCAATGCTCTGGGCGGCTGTGCAATAAATGGCGCCAACAAAAAAGGCCGGTTGCGCTGTGCCACCGGCCTTCGAGAGTTGTCAAAGCGCCA
>JAYULP010000243.1:0-1709 GCA_043763445.1 Polaromonas sp. | reverse complement strand
TCAACAAAAGGCGTGTAGGCGCTGGACTTGCGCGGTGCGGTAGCCCCCTTGCAGCGCACGGCGGGGGGCTTGGCCTGCCCTGCGCTGCAATGCCCCCGACACTGGCCGCAGCAGGCGGTGCCGCTATGGGCCGCACGCTAGCCTGGGCAGACCTGCGGGGCAAGCTGCTGCAGCCGGCCGCAGCGCCAGTAAAATGGGGTGGTGAACAACACCCATACTCACTTGATAGCCACCCTTGCGCCGGCAGCCACTGCAGCGGCGCAAGCGCTGGCTGCCCCGCTGCAGCCAGCGTTTGATACCGTAGCCCAGCCGCGCACCATTCGCAGTTTTGTCCGGCGTACCGGCCGCACCACGCTCGGTCAGGCCAAAGCTTTTGCCACGCAAGGACCGCAGAGCTTGCTGGCCTACAGCCCAACGCTCATGACCGTTGAAGCGGCGTTTGGTCGTACAGCGCCAACCGTGCTGGAAATCGGCTTTGGCATGGGCGAAGCCACGGCCCAGATTGCCGCGCTGATGCCGCAGACAAACTTTTTGTGCTGTGAGGTCCACACCCCCGGCGTGGGCGCGCTGCTCAAGCGCATCGAGGCGCAGCGGCTGAACAATATCCGTATCCTGCAGCACGATGCAGTCGAGGTCATTGACCACATGCTGCCGGCCGATGCAGCGGCGCTGCTCGACGGCATCCACATCTTTTTTCCCGACCCGTGGCACAAGAAAAAGCACAACAAACGCCGCCTGATTCAGCCGCCACTGGTCGCCAAGTTAACGGCCCGGCTCAAACCCGGTGGCTACCTGCACTGCGCAAGCGACTGGCAGCCCTATGCCGAGCAGATTTTGGCAGTGCTCAGCGCCGAGCCGCAACTCGCCAACACCGCTGACGCGGTGGCCGGGGGCTATGCAAACAAGCCCGCCTACCGTCCGCTGACCAAATTTGAAAACCGGGGCATCAAGCTCGGGCACGGCGTGTGGGATGTGGTGTTTACCCGCCGCCCAAGCCCTGCCGAGTGAGCCGCCCTGCCGCACCCAGCTTACCGAGCCGCAACGGCGTCGGGCCCAGCTGCGTCAGCCTGCCCCCGGCCAGCCCCGGCAGATGGCCCACTATTGCCGACTTTTTGGTTTATCGGTTCCCGGCCATTGACCGCAGCGTGTGGCTAGCACGCATGGCTGCGCAGCTGGTTATCGACGAGTTTGGCCAGGCGGTAACGCCAACGCGGCCCTACCAAGGGCACATTCGCATTTACTATTACCGGGCACTGGCGGTGGAGCTGCGCATACCGTTTGAAGAAACGGTGCTCTACCAAGACGCGCATTTAGTGGTAGCCGATAAACCGCATTTTTTGCCCGTCACTCCGTCCGGCCACTACCTGCAGGAAACGCTGCTTGTGCGCCTGAAAACACGCTTGGGTCTGCCCAACCTGGTGCCTCTGCACCGTATTGACCGCGAAACGGCTGGACTGGTGATGTTTTCGGTGCGGCCGCAAGACCGCAATGCCTATCAGGCCCTGTTCCGGCAACGCACCATTGACAAGCACTACGAAGCCATTGGCCCGTGGCGCGCTGAGCTGGCCTTTCCTGTCGTGCGCCAAACCCGCATTGAACAGGGCCAGCCTTTTTTTCGGCAGCATGAAGTGCCGGGTACACCCAACAGCCACACCCATATCGACCTGCTGGCCGTACATGGCCAACGCGCTAAATACGCCTTAAGCCCA
>JAYULP010000242.1:0-1719 GCA_043763445.1 Polaromonas sp. | reverse complement strand
TGACTGCCACCATCGCTTGGATGGACGAAGAGCCGCTGATTCCTGGCAGGCTGTACTGGGCATTGCACGGACACCGATGGCTCAAAGCTAAAGTCCAGCGCATCGTCAGTCACATTGACATCAATACGCTGCACAGCCATGACGCCACACAACTTAACGCCAACGCCATTGGCGTCGTGGAGTTAGCCTTTTTGGAGCCAGTTGCCGCGCTACCGTACACCACCTCACGCACGCTCGGCTCAATGGTGCTGGTTGACACGGCCTCACACAAAACGTCGGGTGCTGTGCTGGTGCGGTAAACGCTGACTGTATTTCTTGTCCCTGTTCGCTTATCTTGCAATCTAAAGCTCTTAAAATATCGGGTTTTCACTGGGCAACATTACCGCCATGACACACATCGTTTCCGAATCCTGTATCCGCTGCAAATACACCGACTGTGTGGATGTATGCCCTGTGGACTGCTTCCGCGAAGGCCCCAACATGCTGGTGATTGACCCAGATGAATGCATCGACTGCGCGGTTTGTATTCCGGAGTGCCCGGTCAACGCCATTTATGCCGAAGAAGACGTGCCGGCTGACCAGCTCAGTTTCATTCGGTTAAATGTGGAACTGAGCGCAGCCGCCGGCTGGAAAAGCATCACCAAGCGCAAGGACGCGCTGCCCGACGCCGACGAGTGGAAAGACAAGACCGGCAAACTCGCTGAACTCGTTCGCTAACTGCGCTGCCCTCGGCGTGACTCCTGCAAGCTCAGTGCCCGCTATGCCGATCACCACCGATGCCCTGATCATTGGCGCAGGGCCAGTCGGGATTTTTCAGGCCTTTCAGTTAGGTCTGCTTGAAGTCAAGTCACACATCATTGATGCGCTGCCCTACGCTGGCGGCCAATGCATTGAGCTGTATCCCGACAAGCCAATTTACGACATTCCCGGCCTGCCGCGCTGCACTGGCCGCCTGCTGGTTGACAACTTGCTGACGCAAGTTGCACCGTTTGCGCCGGTTTTTCATTTCAGCCAGCTGGTGACGGGACTCCACAAACAAGCAGACGGCCGCTTTGTGGTCACTACGTCGTCGGGTACCGTTTTTTCAACCATTGCCGTTTTTCTGGCTGCGGGTGTAGGCGCTTTTTTGCCTAAGCGCTTAGCGCTGCCAGGCCTTGACGCTTTTAGCCGGCAGGTGTCCTACCGGGTCGACAACGCAGCGGGCTTTGCAGGCAAGCGGCTGGTGGTGGTGGGCGGTGAAGTCAGCGCGCTCGACTGGGCTTGTCAGTTCGCAGAAAGTGGCCCCAACCAGGCGGCGCAAGTCACACTGCTACACCGCCGGGATGTGCTGCAAGCACCGCCCGAGTTGTTGGCACGCGTCAAGGCGCTATGCGAGCGCGGCGTCTTGACGTTTAAAGTTGGGCAAATCACAGGCTTGTTGGCGAGTGCTGGACAATTGACAGCCATCGAGGTCACCGACGTCAACGGCCACATTGCACCTTTGGCGATCGACAACTTGCTGGTCTTGCAAGGCTTGTCGCCAAAACTCGGACCTATTGCCGACTGGGGCCTAGCCTTGGAGCGCAAACAAGTGCAGGTGAATACCGAAACCTTTGCCACCTCGGCGGCGGGTCTGTTTGCTGTGGGTGATATCAACACCTATCCCGGCAAGAAAAAACTGATTTTGAGCGGTTTTCATGAGTGCGCGCTAGCCGCTTTTGGTGCCGCCGCCATTATTTT
>JAYULP010000241.1:0-1722 GCA_043763445.1 Polaromonas sp. | reverse complement strand
CAACAGACAAATCATCAATATCTACTTTATGGGCCAAACGCTTTCCACCGGCCGCTCCAACACTGACAAAATTCACACGCTGGGATAACGCCCAGGCCGCCATCGCCGTCTTGGCTTTGATTTGATCGCAGGCATCAATCACACCCATGACAGTAGCGTCACTGGCGTCGCTCAGGCCGGCAACGACCGGCCAATTGTCAGGGTCGGCAAACTCCTCGACCGAGACAACTTCACACATTGGATTGATGCGAGCAATACGCTCTTTCATAGCGACTACTTTGGCTTGGCCTACCGTGTCGCCCAGTGCGTGTACCTGGCGGTTGATATTGGACTCGGCAATCTGATCAAAATCAATCAACGTGAGTTTTGCAACGCCGCTACGGGCTGCCGCTTCCGCAGCCCAGGACCCAACACCGCCGATTCCGATAACGATCACATGCGCCCGTCTGACGCGCAGGGCGCCCGCTTCGCCGTACAGCCTTGAGAGACTGCCAAAGCGTCGGTCCAAGTCGATGCTCGCCACCTCAGCGGCATTGTCAGCATTGCCGCCGGTACTGAAAACAGTTTTAGCGATAGAAGGGAAATTCACAAAAAGTCAGCCCGCAGCAAGCAAAAGTTGGAAAACACCGAGGAATAGGGCTAGAAGTCGATCGCAGTTACCCCTAGGGCTTGTTATGGCTAGCGACATCGAGCGCTACACACGAACCGGCCAATACATTTGCCCAAGCGGACAACGACCGCTGCACGTCTAGCGTGGCGCGTATCGAAAAAAAGCTGCGGTGCAAGACCTGGTAATTGTTCGGCCCGCTGTGGCGTGGTTGTCCGTGTCATTTCAGCTTGACAATGCGCTCTTTCGCCACGGCTGCAGCCTCGGACCGGGGATAGGCCCTGATAAGTTCGTCTAGCGTTTTTTTAGCCCCGTTAATATCTTTCAACTCACTTTGACAGTTAGCTAAAGACAACAACGCCTCTGGCGCTCGTAAGTGCTGTGCATCCGCCACAACCAACGACCTAAAATTAATCATAGACTCTTTGTAATTACGGGACGCATATTGCGCGTTGCCGAGCCAAAACAATGCGGAGGAGCGATAACCCGTTTGCGGATACTGCCTAATTAGGCCCACAAACCCCGCCTGTGCCGCTGCAAAATCGCTTTTTCGCAACGCCGACAAGGCATTTTCATACTCTTGACGCTCGGCCGGATCAGCCACAAAATCTTTACCGTCTACCGTGACTTTAACCGGTTCAAACCTGCGAAGCCGTTCGTCAACACCTTGCGTTGTATCTTTTTGAACACGCTGCAGCTCGCCCACATCACGGGCTAGCTTCTCGTTCTGGCCGAGAAGTCCGGCCGATTCATTTTTCAATGCATCTATCTGGTTTGATAACTCCAACAAACTGCGCCGCAATTGTGCAGCCTCATCAGCTGCACGGCGCTGCTCGTCGGCGCTGCGCAGCTGCATTACATCGAGTTTTTTACGTAAGTCAAGAATCGCACGGCGCGCCTCATCGTCATCGAAGAGCGCCGCGTTCACGCCAAACGAAGATAAAAAAACACCGATCGCCAGAGCTGCTTTGAAACTGCGCGTTTGCGTCATTACTGCCTTGTCAAAATATAAATTCGTCGGCCTACATTTACCGATAACTGACTTCAGCTCGGCGATTTTGTGCCATTGCGTCTTCACTGCTGCCGACTACCGCTGGTTTTTCTTTGCCAAAACT
>JAYULP010000240.1:0-1725 GCA_043763445.1 Polaromonas sp. | reverse complement strand
CGGCGGCTACTGGATGATTTGACTTATTTTCGACCAAAAATAGTGCCGAATAGCGTTTTGTGGCGTGCTTGATGCCCCGTGTTGGCCGCTGTCCGAGGCCAGGGCCTTTAGTGCCGGCTCACCCGCAAAGCGCTGAAAACACCCGCCACGATGGCAAAGCCCGACGCCACAAACAGCGCCACCACCGGGCCGCTGCGGCTGTGGGCGTTGAGGGTGCTGAAGATCACGGCGAGCAGCACGGCGCCTGTGGTTTGGCCCGTCAAGCGGGCGGTGCCTAGCATACCGCTGGCGCCACCACTGCGGTGCGCTGGCACTGACGTCAAAATAGTGTGGTTGTTGGGTGACTGGAACAGACCAAAACCCATGCCGCACAGGGCCAAACGCCAGACAATGTTGAAGTTACTGGGCTGCTCGGGCAGCAACGCCAGTGTCAACAGCCCGACTGCCAGCAGACTCAAGCCGGCGCTACCCAGGGCACCGCCCGAAAAGCGGCCGATGAGGCGACCGGCAACCGGCGCCATGGCCACAATGCCTAGCGGCCAGGCGGTCAGCAGCAAACCGGCCTGGACATGGCTGCGGCCAAATCCGTCCAGCAGCAAAAACGGCAAGCCAACATAAGCCAGCGTTTGGGCGCAAAAAGCGCCGATGGAAGTGCCCATGGACAGGGCAAACACCGGGATACGCAGCAAGTCAAGTGGAAACAGGGGCAGTGGCTCTTTGAGCTGACGCTTGACGTACACCAGCCCCACGACGACCCCGCCAGCCAAAATGGCCACCGGCCGCCACAGGGAAGTTGGCACGGCTGCGCCCGGCACCGGCTCGGGCCGGACACCCAGGGCGTCAATACCCAGAAAAATCAGCCCAAACATCAGGGCATTGAGCACCACGTCGAGCAGTGAGAAATGCGGTTCAGGCGCAGTTGCTGGCCGCGCCGCGTTATCGGGCAAGGCGCTCCTGCCCAGCAGCAGGCAGAGCAGCCCCAGTGGTACGTTGATGGCAAACAGCCACGGCCAGCTGGCACTGGACAACACTGCCGCCGCGATGGACGGGCCAGTGACCGAGGCAATGGCTACCACCATCGAGTTGGTGGCAATGCCGCGGCCAAGCAGCGCGCGCGGATAAATCAAGCGCACCAGAGCCGCATTGACACTCATGAGGCCGGCCGCCCCCGCGCCCTGCACCATGCGGGCCAGCGCCAGTGTGGTGAGCGAGTCGGCACTGGCGCAGGCCAGCGAGCCGGCAGTGAACACCGCCATGCCGACGAGGTAGACACGGCGGTAGCCAATAATGTCGCCCAGCGTAGCCAGCGGCAGCAGCAGCGCAAGCGTGGCAATTTGGTAGGCATTGATGAGCCAGATCGACTGGGCGGCGGTGCGGTTTAACTGCCGGCTGATGTCTGGCAACGCCAGGTTGACAATCGTGACGTCCAACACGGCCAAAAAAAGGCCCACGATGATGACCACCAAGGCACGAAAACGCGCAGGCTGTGGCAGCCCGTCGGCTCCGGGTAAGCCGGAATCGGTGGGCACTTGACTTTGGGAGCGAAAAAGGAACAAAAGGGGGCCGGCTAAGCCGTGTTGGCAATGGCTTGCATCTTAGAGGAGTCAACAGGCCAGTCGCGTCGCCGCGCTGCGTGGTGCTGGTGAGAAGGCCGCCCACTGCCCCTGAGTGCCGAGGTGACGGCGCGGCGAGCGCGTTGGGCCGCACCACCGAGCCACCGAGCCA
>JAYULP010000239.1:0-10752 GCA_043763445.1 Polaromonas sp. | reverse complement strand
TAGCTTTTGTTTTGTGCTGTCCATTAGGGCGTTGTGGGCAGTCAATTTTCGTGCAATATCGGCTCGGCTCGGTGCGGCAACTCAATGGATTTAGCTTGCTATTAAAAGTAGAGCGTCGTAGGAAGTTAAAACAACGGCCATAGCCAGGTTTGGTACATATTTCGCCATTGTTAGCGACTAGCGGCAACTTTGCGGCGCTTTGCCTGCCAGCAGCGACTTGAAGCCAGCCATTCGGGCGGTGATGTCGGCATTGGCATTGGGCAGCGTGAGCAGCTGGCCTCGTACCTCGGGGCGCTCTTGAATGACGCGGGCAGTGCGAACGCCGCGCTCGGCGTCTTGGGCCAGCTCGCGGTCGGCGTCGGCTTTGCTCGCAAAGTGGCCCAGCGACAGCCCGGGGTTTAGCGCTGGGTTTTGCACCGGCTCAAACGCTACGCCGCGTGCTCGCAGCTCCTTGCGTTTTTTTGCTACCGTCTCGTCGCTGGCGTAGCGGCCCATGTAGATGATCCAGCGCGCTGGCTCCAGCACCGGCAGCAGGCGCCAGCTGCCGTCAGGCATGGTGGTTTGCAGTCGCTCACGCAGCGGCTGTGCCTGCGCGTCAGTGAACACACCGATTTGCAGGCAGTTGGCAGCCGGCGGGGCGGCGCTAACAATCGCCGCGCTGGCTGCTGGCGAAGGCAAAGTGGCGGGTGCCGAAACAGCGAAAGTCTGCACGGCAATTGACGCTGCTGCCGCTGGACGCGAGGCGGCACTGGCAGCCGCTGCCGGCATTGGCGCAGTTGGCGCTGCGCCCAGGGCCGGTGCCGCGCTGTTAGAGCTAGCTTGCAGGGGCAAAGCGGCAGCAAGGACAGTGGCCGAGGCGGGCGCGAACGGCGTGTTGGCAGTAGGCACGGCGGCAGCGTCTACTTCGTGGGGCAACAGGCGCATTGCTTCGGGTCTGATTTGTTGCGCCAAGCGATACGCCTCCGACGGGTTGCTGGGCGCAAAGCCCAAAGGCGCTAGCCAATACTGGCTCCAAGCGAAGTAGCCTAGGTTGGCCAACAGCAGCGCCGCCACCAGCTGGCGCAACATCAGCGTTGACCTGCCACACGGGGGGCTAAACCTGCTGGCCGCACGCGGACGTCAGCACTGGTGAGCTCGTGCATACCGCCGGCGGTGAACACGCGCAGCGCGCCGGCATCGCTCACGCCATGCGCCGTACCGGTGCGGCCGTCAGACAGCTGCACAGCGCCGTCCGCCAGCGCATCGCGGCGGTCAAAGCGGCTTTGAAACGGCGCAAAACCGAACTGCTCAAAGGCCTTGATGGCCCGTACCAGAGGCGGCACCACGCGCAGCAGAGCGCTGGGCGCATCCAGCGTGGGCAGCAGCGTTTGCAGGTGGCCGGGCTGCACCGGCGGGCAGCTGGCATCACTCGGGGTGTTGCTGGCGTCGGGCAGCGCCACCGGCGCGATGTTCAGCCCCACGCCAATAACTACATAGCGCAAGGTGCTGCCAGCGGGCTCGGGCGTCAGCCACGGCGCTGTTTCAAGCAAAATTCCGCCCAATTTGAGCGGCCCGGTCGCCGCGGTGAGCCACAGGTCGTTGGGCCACTTCAGCCGAAGGCGCGCTGGGGTGCTGGCCTGGGCCGGCTCCAGGCTGTCGGCCAGGCTCACACCCACGGCCAGCGACAAGCCGGACCAACTCACCGGCTGCAGCGGCAGCGCCAGCGAAAACAGCAAGCTGGCACCGCGCGCGCTGCTCCAGTGGCGGCCCATGCGCCCGCGGCCGGCGGTTTGCTGCTCGGCCACTAGCAGTGTGGGCTCGGTTTGCGGCGCGGCGCAGCCGTTGCCCCTAAAGCGGCGCATCAGCTCACTGTTGGTGGAGTCAATTACCGGCAGCAACTCAGCGGTAAAGCCGGGCAGCGTTGGCTCAACGGCCTGCCAAAGTGCTTCGAGCGGCCAGGCAATTGGGCTCATGCCGGGCCGATGACCGTGCGGCCGTTGGCAGCAGCGCGCGTGCGGCGCCTGGCCGCTTTGGGGGCCAGCAGCGTGCCACGGCAGTTGGGCGCGCCGCACCAACAAGGGTAGTCGGCCAGCAGCCGGGCGGTGTAGCGCGCGTCAATAACCAGGCCGTAGTCATAAAACAGCTCACTGCCTGCCGCAATGTTTTGAAGCGCTCTGATGAAGACCCGCCCGCTGTCCTCGTGCGCCGCACAGTTAGGCGCGCAGCTGTGGTTGATCCAGCGCGATGAGTTGCCGCCCTGCTTGGCATCAATTACCTGCGTCTGGCTGATGTGAAAGTAAAACGTGTGCTGCGGCCTGGCCGCGTCGTGCGGGTGGCGGCGCAGCGCCTCTGGCCAGTCAATCACCTCGCCTGTGTATTCCAGCAGGCGCTCGCCTTCGGCTAGGCGCTGTAGCGCAAAAACACCTTTGCCATGCACCCCGGAGCGGCGGGTTTGCAGGCGGCGTTTGTCCAGGGTTGCCGGCGCATCCGGGGCAGCATGCGCTACAAAAGTAGCCTGTTTTTTCGACACGACAAAAATATTTGGTATGGTTAATTCATGCAGGTGCGCGCCTGAGCGTGCGCTGGTGCGCTAGCGGGCGCACGCGAGATTTGTATTGTAGTGATGCCGCCCAGCGCTTGTGCTGCGACCCGGAAATTTGAAAAAGACTGTATGAAAACATTGGTAATCGCCGAAAAACCTTCGGTGGCGCAAGACATCGTGCGGGCAATGGCGCCCACTGCGGGCAAGTTTGAAAAGCACGACGAGTATTTTGAAAGCGATGACTGGCTCATTACCTCGGCGGTGGGCCACCTGCTGGAGATCCAAGCGCCTGAGGAGTTCGATGTCAAGCGCGGCAAGTGGAGCTTTGCCAACCTGCCGGTGATACCGCCGTACTTTGACCTCAAGCCGATGGACAAGACTAAGGCCCGGCTTAACGCCATCGTCAAGCTGACCAAGCGCAAGGATGTGGGCAACATCGTCAATGCCTGCGACGCGGGACGCGAGGGCGAGCTGATTTTCCGGCTGATTCAGCAATACGCCAAAAGCAAACACCCGGTCAAACGGCTGTGGCTGCAGTCAATGACGCCCGCTGCGATTCGCGACGGCTTTTGCGCATTGCGCACTGACAAGCAGATGCAGGGCCTAGCGGATGCAGCGCGCTCTCGCTCTGAGGCGGACTGGATGGTTGGCATCAACGGGACCCGCGCGATGACGGCTTTTAACTCCCGCGACGGCGGCTTTTTTCTGACCACGGTTGGCCGGGTGCAAACGCCCACGCTGTCGGTGGTGGTCGAGCGCGAGGAGAAAATCCGCGCCTTTGTCTCGCGTGACTTTTGGGAAATCCACGGCAGCTTCAAGGCCGACGCCGGGCTGTATTCGGGCAAGTGGTTTGACCCAAAGTTCAAACGTGCCGCCGCGAAGCCGTCTTCGCTGGCATCAAACGCCGACGGCATTGACGTTGAGCTCAAGGCCGATCGCCTCTGGTCTGCCCGCGACGCTCAAGCCATTGCCCAGGCTTGTCGCGGCAAAGCTGCCACCGTGACAGAGGACAGCAAGCCCACCACGTCAGCGCCGGGGCAGCTGTTTGACCTGACCTCGCTGCAGCGCGAAGCCAATGGCAAGTTCGGCTTTTCCGCCAAAACCACGTTGTCGATTGCGCAAAGCCTGTATGAGCGCCACAAGGCGTTGACCTATCCGCGAACCGACTCCCGCGCCCTGCCTGAGGACTACCTGCCGGTGGTCAAAAAGACATTTGAAATGATTGCTGACAGCGGCATGCGG
Source organism: Polaromonas sp. (assembly GCA_043763445.1). Classification (GTDB taxonomy): domain Bacteria; phylum Pseudomonadota; class Gammaproteobacteria; order Burkholderiales; family Burkholderiaceae_C; genus Polaromonas. The sequence goes on along the minus strand of JAYULP010000239.1, from coordinate 6,989 downwards.
CACTTGGCTCCGCATGCCTTGGTAGCGCTAAACGGCAACTACATCAAGCCCAGCAAGCGCATTTTTGACAATGCCAAGGTCAGCGACCACTTCGCCATCATCCCGACGCTGCAAGCGCCCAGTGGTTTGAGCGAAGCCGAGCAAAAGCTGTACGACCTGGTGGTGCGCCGCTTCTTGTCCGTATTTTTCCCGAGCGCCGAGTATTTGGTCACCACCCGGGTCTCACTCGTTGAGCTTGGCGCTGGCGCAATCAGCCACAGCTTCAAAACCGAGGGCAAGGTGCTGGTCAAGCCGGGCTGGCTGGCCATTTATGGCAAAGAAGCGCAGGACGAACACGACGACAAGGACGGCAAACAACTGGTCGCGGTTAAACCTGGCGAGCGCATAGGCGTGGACAGCGTTGAGGCCAAGGGCCTTAAAACCCGCCCGCCCGCCCGCTACAGCGAAGCCACGTTGCTGGGCGCTATGGAAGGCGCTGGTAAAACGATTGACGACGACGAGCTGCGCGAAGCCATGCAGGAAAAAGGCCTGGGTACGCCCGCTACCCGCGCCGCCACGATTGAGGGGCTGCTCAGTGAAAAATACATGCTGCGCGAAGGCCGGGAGCTGATCCCCACAGCCAAGGCGTTTCAGCTCATGACGCTGCTGCGGGGGCTAGATGTGCAAGAGCTGTCCAAAGCCGCGTTGACTGGCGAGTGGGAGTACAAGCTAGCGCAAATGGAGCAGGGCAAACTCAGCCGCGAAACCTTCATGGCCGAAATCGCCGCCATGACTGAGCGCATGGTGGCCAAAGCCAAGGGCTACGACGGCGGCACCATCCCGGGTGACTACGCTACCTTGGCCGCGCGGTGCCCTAATTGCGGCGGTGTGGTCAAGGAAAACTACCGCCGCTACGCCTGCACTGGCTCGACCGGCAACACCGAGGGTTGCGGCTTTTCATTCGGCAAAACCCCAGCTGGCCGGACGTTTGAAACCGTTGAAGTCGAGCAGTTCTTGCGCGACAAAAAAATTGGCCCGCTCGATGGGTTTCGCTCCAAGGCGGGCTGGCCGTTTACTGCCGAGATGGTCATCAAGTTTGACGACGACACGAAAAACTACAAGCTTGAGTTCGATTTTGGCGACGACAAAAATGCCGACTCGGGCGAGACGGTTGAGTTTGCGGGGCAAGTTGCCGTGGGCGCTTGTCCAAAATGCCGCAGCGCTATTTTTGAGCTCAGCAAAAACTATGTCTGTGAAAAGTCCGTGCCCACAACGGCCCAGCCGACGCCCAGCTGTGACTTCAAAAGTGGCCAGGTGATCTTGCAGCAGCCGATTGAGCGCGAGCAAATGAGCAAACTACTGGCTACTGGCAAGACCGATTTGCTCGACAAGTTTGTCTCCCTGCGAACCCGCCGCCCGTTCAAGGCCATGCTGGCTTGGGACGCCGAGGCTGGCAAGGTCAACTTTGAGTTTGCGCCGTCTAAATTCCCACCGCGCAAAGCCGCCGTTGCCGCTGTTGCGGGCAAGCCAGCTACCGTCAAAACCCCGTTTGGCAAAACCGTGGCAGTCAAACCCACCGCTGCGGCCAAAAAAGTGCCCGCTGGCAAAAAAGTTGTCGCCAAAAAAGCCACGCCAGCGGCAAAAGCAGTGAAGGCCCCGCGCAAAACCACCGCCGCCTCGGGCTTGAGGCCCAGCGACGCCTTAGCCGCCGTCATCGGCACCGAGCTGGTCGCCCGCACCCAGGTCATCAAAAAGCTCTGGGACTACATCAAAGCCGAAGGCCTGCAAGACGCTGCCAACAAGCGCGCCATCAACGCTGACGCCAAACTGCTGGCCGTGTTCGGCAAGCCGCAGGTCACCATGTTCGAGCTGGCCGGCATTGTGGGCAAGCATTTGAGTTGAGTCAGCGCCGGCAGGCGAGAAAAATTGGTTTTTTCTCTGAGCCTCAAGCTACTCAAAAGGGCGCTTGCGGGCGATTGCTGGAGGCCAGTTTGACCGCAGACCGGACCAATGAAATTGTGCGGCAGCAAACTGGTTTGCTGCCGCGAAGTACGGCGCAGTGGCGGAGTCAAACACACCCGTCACACCAAGTGCGTCAGCCTCGCCCACCACATCGAGCAGGCTCGCCACATGCCGGACGAAGTGTGCGGTGCCCCGCACCCATTGGGTCGTTGAGGCGCTGCGAAGGGTCAAACTAGCTCATGCGCGCAAACCGCACCTTGACGCGAGTGCCGGCTCCGTGCCCGGCAGCCGCAGTGTGTGCAGGTGCATCGGCGGCTTCAATGCTGATGACCGCATCGTGCTGGGTAGCAATTTCCCGCACAATGGCCAGCCCGAGGCCTGAGCCATCGACATTGGTGCCCAAAGCGCGGTAAAAAGGCTGAAACACCAGCTCGCGTTCCGACTCAGGGATGCCCGGGCCAGAGTCTTCGACCAGCAGCACCAGCACGCCGCTGAACACATCGGTCAGCAGGCGCAAAGTGACCCGGCCTTTGTCAGGGGTGTAGGCAATGGCGTTGTCTAGCAGGTTGCGCACCAGCTCCTTGAGCAGGGTGGCATTGCCGACCAAGCGTGTGGCTTGCTGGCCGACCTGTGGGCCGTCATAGCCCAGGTCGATCTGTTTTTCAAGCGCGCGCGGCACCGAGTCGGCCATGACTTCAGACACCACATCGACCAGGTCAATCGGGTGTTTGGCCAGCGAGCGGCTGGTGGTTTCAGCCCGTGCCAACGCCAGCAGCTGGTTAACGGTGTGGGTAGCCCGCACGCTGGCGCGGCCAATGTGTTTAAGCGACTTTTTGAGCTCGTCCGCATCGGTTTCGCGCTGCGCTAAGTCGGCCTGCATACGCAGCCCGGCCAGCGGGGTTTTGAGTTGGTGCGCTGCATCGGCCAGAAATCGTTTCTGCGTTGTCAGCGACACCTTTAAGCGGCTGAGCAAGTCGTTCATGGACGACACCAGTGGTGCCACTTCTTCGGGCACTTCCGTGTCGTCGAGCGGGCTCATGTCGTCGGGTTTGCGTGCGCGAATGCGCCGCTCCAGCTGGGCCAGCGGCTTAATGCCGCGCACCAAGGCCAGCCACACCAGCAGCACGGCCAGTGGCAGCGTGACAAATTGCGGCACCATCGTGCCTTTGACGATTTCGCGTGCCAGCGTTTTGCGTTTTTCCAGCGTCTCGGCCACCTGCACCAGCACGGTGTGGTCGGCGCCTTTGAGGTCTACATGCACCCAGGTGTAGGCCACACGCACGTCCTCGCCCTTGACCAGGTCTTCTCGCAGCCGGACCTCGCCTTCGGGCGTTTTTTCGTCATCGGCGGGGGTGGGCAGGTCGCCCTCACCGCCTAGGTGTTCGCCGCGTGTGCCAATTACCTGGTAGAACACCTGGTCGGTGTCATCGGCCCGCAAAATCTCGCGTGCCGGGCCAGTCAGGTTAAACAGCACCTGGCCGTTTTTAACCGTCACCAGTTTGGCTAGCGCCTGCACGTTGAACTCTAGCGCCCGGTCAAATGGCTTGCCAGCAATGTTTTGCGCGACCAGCCAAGTCAACGCCAGGCTGATGGGCCACAGCAGCAGCAGCGGTGTCAGCATCCAGTCCAAAATTTCGCCAAACAGGCTGCGGCGTTCGCGTTGGAAAAGTCTCATGGTGTTAGAGCGTGCACAGCGCGGCGCTAGCGCCAAGCCTAGTGGGGAATTTTTTCCAAGCAATAGCCCAAGCCGCGCACGGTGGCAATGCGGATTGGGCCTTTTTCGATTTTTTTGCGCAGCCGGTGAATGTAGACCTCAATAGCGTTGTTGCTGACTTCTTCGCCCCATTCGCAAAGCCGTTCAACCAGCTGGTCTTTGCTGACCAGGCGGCCCACGCGTTGCAGCAGCACCTCTAGCAGGCCCAGCTCGCGCGCTGACAGCTCGAGCATCAGCCCGTCGATGGTCGCCACGCGGCCTGCTTGGTCGTACACCAGTGGGCCGTGTTTGATGGTGCTGCTGGCCGCGCCCATGCCGCGGCGCACCAGCGCCCGCACCCGCGCTTCGAGCTCTTGCAGCGAAAACGGCTTGGCCATGTAGTCGTCAGCGCCGTAGTCCAGACCTTTGACGCGCTCTTCCACGCTGTCGGCCGCCGTCAAAATCAGCACTGGCAGCGCCGAGCCACGCGCCCGCAGGCGCTTGAGCACCTCCAGCCCATGCATGCGCGGCAGGCCCAGGTCAAGAATTAGCAGGTCGAACTCGGTGTTGGTCATCAGTGCAGCGTCGGCCTCACTGCCGCTGGCTACATGGTCGGCAGCAGCGCCCGAGGCGCGCAGTGTGCGCAGCAGACCGTCGGCTAGCACCTGGTCGTCTTCGGCAATCAGAATTCGCATGAGGGTCTCTCGTGGTGAGCGGCTTGCTGCGCGGGCAGGAGTGGCCGTGGCTGATTAAAGAAGTTTAGGCTTTTACGAAATTCGCCAAATCACGAGTTGTTTTGGCCACCAGCGGCTGGTCCGTCGAAACGGCAGGAACGCCTTAGCTGTTGGCACCGGCATACGCCTCCAGCCCCAGCGCCACCACGGTAGCGACGTTGTGGCCGACGGCCTGCTGAAATTCAGCTTCTGCCTGGGCCACGGCACGCCGAAAGGCGTCCAGCCATTGCAAGCCTGTTGGCGTGAACACGACGTTTTTGGCGCGCTTGTCATAGGCATCAAGCGCGCGCGTGACCAAACCCCAGGCTTCGCATTGGCTGACCAGCTCGCCCATGGCCTGCTTGCTCATGCCGGCGCTGCGGGCCAGCGCGGTCAGGCGGGAGCCGCCAAGCGCCAAGTGCCGGGTAAGGTGAATATGCGCGGCGCCCACTTGGTTGCGCGCAGCCAGGTTAGACAAGCCCAGCGGCACCTCAATGTCGCGGGCCATCAGCTGCAGCACACGGCTGTCAAACCGGCGCAGTGCGTGGCCCATGACGCGGCCCAGGTGCGTGACACGCCAGCTCGGCTCGGGCGCTGCGGCGGTAACAGGCGGTGGGCTGAGCGATTCAAACATCAACACAATAGTAGCGTAAACAGTTAGGCAAACTGACTAAAAACAGAGTTTACTTATTTCAACAAGGCTATAAAGTACTGGTCAAGCATCCAGCAGGTTTGGCTTTCACGGCCCAACATGCAATGCAATAAGTTCTATATACCGTTGATTTAATTGGAGATTTTCATGGACCTGCCGAACAAGCCTATCAACAAGCCGCTTAATGTCCCCAACCCTGCCCAAACCGCAGCGCTGAACGCGGAAAAAGCCAAGGCGCTGGCCGCAGCACTGGCCCAGATCGAAAAGCAGTTCGGCAAAGGCACCATCATGAAGCTCGGTGACGGCGAAGTGATTGAAGACATTCAGGTCGTCTCCACCGGCTCTTTGGGCTTGGACATTGCCTTGGGCGTGGGCGGCTTGCCGCGTGGCCGGGTTGTTGAAATTTACGGCCCTGAGTCGTCAGGCAAAACCACGCTGACGCTGCAGGTGATTGCCGAGATGCAAAAGCTCGGCGGTACCTGCGCTTTTGTAGACGCTGAGCATGCGCTGGACATTCAGTACGCGCAAAAACTCGGGGTAAACCTGCAAGAGCTGCTGATCAGCCAGCCTGACACCGGCGAGCAGGCGCTTGAAATTGTGGACTCGCTGACCCGCTCTGGCGCGGTTGACTTGATTGTGATTGACTCAGTTGCCGCGCTTACCCCCAAGGCCGAGCTGGAGGGCGAAATGGGCGACTCCCTGCCCGGCCTGCAAGCGCGTTTGATGAGCCAGGCGCTGCGCAAGCTGACGGCCACCATTAAAAAAGCCAACTGCATGGTGATTTTTATCAACCAAATTCGCATGAAAATCGGAGTGATGTTCGGCAGCCCGGAAACCACCACCGGCGGCAATGCGCTGAAGTTCTACGCCTCAGTGCGGCTAGATATCCGCCGCATCGGCTCCATCAAAAGAGGCGAAGAAATCATCGGCAATGAAACCCGGGTCAAGGTGGTGAAAAACAAGGTCGCCTCACCGTTTAAAACCGCCGAGTTTGACATCTTGTACGGCGAGGGCATCAGCCGGCTAGGCGAGGTGTTGGACTTGGGGGTGGCCGGCCATATTGTGGAAAAGGCCGGTGCCTGGTATGCCTTTAACGGTGAAAAGATCGGCCAGGGCCGCGACAATTCCCGTGAATTTTTAAAAGAAAACCCCGACCTCGCCATCGAGATCGAAAACAAGGTCAGAGAGTCCTTGGGCATTCCACTGGTGCAGCCGTCGGCGACGGCAGCGGTAGCCAATGACAAAGCCGCCAAGCCGGCTAAAGGCGACAAGGCTGACAAGGCGCCAAAAGCCGTAGCGTGAAGCCGTTGCGGTGCCTAAAAACAAGGGTTTTTATGTCAAAACCAGTGCTGGCCCTTGTTTTTATTGCTTGCAGTGCTATTTTTAGCATAGCTAAGGCTGTGCGCTGGCAAAGCGCTTTACCCACCGCCTGATGAGCGAGTTACTGCCTGATGATGCCGCCAAGCCGCGCCGGCCCAGCGTGTCGCTCAAGGGCCGTGCGCTGCGCTTGTTGGCGGCGCGGGAGCATTCTCGCGGCGAGCTCGAGCGCAAACTGGCAGCGTATGAGCAAACGCCTGGCCAGCTGGCCGGCGTACTAGCTGAGCTGCAGGCCAAGGACTTCATCAGCGAGGCCCGCGTGGCTGACTCGGTGGTCAACCGCCGCGCAGCAAAGTTTGGTGCCGCCCGCCTCAAGCATGAGTTGCAGGGCAAAGGCCTGAGCGCGGACGTCGTGGCTGAGGCCGTGCGCGGCCTCAAAGCCACCGAGCTGAGCCGCGCCGCGGCGCTGTGGCGCAAAAAGTACGGCGAACCCGCACCCGACGCGGCTGGCCGTCTTAAACAAATGCGTTTTTTGGCAGCGCGGGGCTTTAGCGGCGATGTGATCCGGCGTGTGGTGGCTGGCGCGGGCGATGAGGAGTAAGCCGGCCCGCCAGAAGGCGCTGCTCTGGCGGCAATGGCGGCAACAGCAACGCTTGACGCCAGCTGACTTGAA
>JAYULP010000238.1:0-1742 GCA_043763445.1 Polaromonas sp. | reverse complement strand
GTGTTGTCATGACGTTATAAACACAATCTAAGCCTGCGCGTTAGCCGCGGGCCAGCAGCCAGTCGCGCAAAGCTGCAACTGTCGGCACAACGACCAGTGGGCTCAATGCTGCCAAGGCTGTGTGCGGATGCGCGCCGTAGCTCACGCCCACACTGGCGCACCCCGCATTCAATGCCATTTGCAAGTCGTGCGTGGTGTCGCCAATCATCAGCACGCGGGACGGGGGCACCGCAAACTCATCCATCAGCTCTTGCAACATGCGGGGGTCAGGCTTGCCTGCGGTCTCGTCTGCTGTGCGCGAGCCTTGAAAAACGCCCTGGAGTGACACTGCCGCTAGGGCAGCGTTCAGCCCGACCCGAGACTTACCAGTAGCCACCGTCAAGATGTAGCGGCGTGCCTTGAGCTCGGCTAACAGGGCCAGCACGCCATTGAACAGACTCAGGTCGTTGTGATGCTTTAGGTAGTGGTAGCGGTAGCGTTGCTCCAGGCCCGGGTATTGCTCCTTGGGTACGTCAGGCGCCGCCTGCGCCAACGCTTGCATAAGCCCAAGGCCAATAACGTAAGCTGCTGCCTCATCGGTCGGCTTTGCGCCACCCACATCGCACACGGCGGCTTGAATGCAGCGCACGATGATTTGAGTCGAGTCGTATAAAGTGCCGTCCCAGTCAAAGGCAATTAAGTCGAAGTCAAGCATGGCTGTCGTTTGGAAGGCAAGCGACACCTGCGTCGGGTAAAAACTGTGCCAACTCGGGTGGCAGCGGTGCGCTGAGATGCACCACTTTACGTAGTTTAGGATGGTTGAACTTCAAACTCCCTGCATGCAAAAACATGCGCTTGAGCGATGCACAGCCTGCCACCGTTTTTTGCAGCGCCTTGTTGAACTCAAAATTGCCGTACTTATCGTCGCCTGCGATCGGGAAGCCCTCGCCCGCGAGATGCACGCGAATTTGGTGGGTACGTCCGGTTTTGATGGTCACTTCCAATAATGTCATCGGCAGCTTGGGCGCAGCCGGACTGGCGCGCACCGCTGAGCGCACCTTGACCAAGGTGACAGACCGCAAGCCGTCCGGATGGTCACTGGCTACTACCTTGACCCGCCGCTCGCCATTGTCCAAGTGGTACTTATGCAGCGCCTTGTCAATCACGCGGTGATTAGCTGGCCAGTCACCGCCGACCAGTGCCAGGTAGACTTTGTCGGTTTCACGCTCACGAAACTGCTCTTGCAGCAGTTTGAGCGCCATGCGCCGTTTGGCGATCAACAAAATACCGCTAGTTTCTCGGTCTAGGCGGTGGACCAGCTCCAAAAATTGTGCATCGGGCCGGGACATGCGTAATTGCTCGATCACACCAAAGCTCACACCGCTGCCGCCATGCACCGCCACGCCAGCAGGCTTGTCGATAGCCAACACAAAGTCGTCTTCAAACAAAATTGGGAACTCGGCTGCCGGTGCATAACCACCCTGGGTGGAGCTAGCGCCATAGCGTGTAGTTTCGCGCGCCGCAGCCATGACTTGGGCCTTCTGATCGGCTCGCTCCGACGTGCGCACCGGTGGCAGCCGAACCACATCGCCCGTGTCCACGCGGCTATCAGCTTGCGCGCGGCTTTTGTTGACGCGCACTTCGCCGCTGCGAATAATCCGGTAGATATGCGTTTTTGGCACACCCTTGAGATGGCGAATCAGAAAATTGTCGAGTCGCTGCCCCGCGTAGTCTTCATTGACTGTTATGACACTGGCCTGTAC
>JAYULP010000237.1:0-1747 GCA_043763445.1 Polaromonas sp. | reverse complement strand
TTATTGAAGCGGTGAACTTCATCAACAAACACGATAGTGCGGCGCCCGCCTTGGGCCTGCCAAACGCTGGCTTGCTCGACGGCTTCACGAATGTCTTTGATGCCGCCTAGCACCGCCGAAATGGTGATGAAGTGCGCCTCAAAGCTGCTGGCCATCAAGCGGGCAAGGGTGGTTTTGCCAACGCCTGGCGGGCCCCACAAAATGCAGCTGTGGGGTCGGCCCGACTCAAACGCTAGGCGCAGTGACATGCCTTCGCCCAACAAATGGCGCTGGCCAATTACCTCGCCTAGGGCTCGGGGGCGTAGGCGCTCGGCCAACGGCGCAGCCAGTGGGGTTTGGCAGGCAATGTTGGTGCGGACAACCACAACGGGCGACTAATTGCAGCGCTACTTGGGGGCTACTAGCGGGGTCACTGTCGTGCTGCTGCAAGTTCACTGCCGCAGGATATCAGCCCCTGCCGGTGCCTTGAATTCAAAAGCAGCAGCGCTCAGCGGTGGGTTGACCTCAACTTGAGTAAACGTCATGACTGAGTTTTGTCCGAAACTGTCCATGATTTCAAGCACCGCCAACTCGCTGCCTTTGTCGGTGGGCTTAAAGCCCACACTGACACGCTGCAGCTGCGCGTCTTTGGTTTTAGGTGTGGCCTGCACCCACTGCAAACCTACGCGCTCGGGCTGTGCCGTCAGGACGAAGTCGGCTTGCAAGGCTTTGAGATCAGCAGCGGCGGCAATGATGGCGGCAGGCGTGCCGCTGAGCACTTCAGAGAGCTTGCGCGACGTGACCTGGTTCAGGTCAGTGTCATACAGCCAAAGCGTTTGGCCGTCGGCCACGATGCGCTGCTCAAATGGTTTTTTGTAGACGAACTTAAAGCGGTTGGGCCGCAAAAACTCAAAGCTGCCGCTAGAGGTTTTGGACTTGGCTAGCTGCCCCTCTTTGGCCGGACTGGTCACCACCTGGGTAAAGCTGGCGCGCCCGCTGTGGGTTGTTTTAACAAAGCTTTCAAGGCTCTGCAGGCCATTTTTTGCATCTTTTAGCTCTTGTGCCCGCGTACTTGCTTCCGGTAACGCTATACATAGCATAGCAATTGCCAGCCAAGCGCTGGTGCGGCGGCGGCGCAGCGTGTTGCGGCGCGCAACGTCAGGCGACGCCAGCGCCGGCGTTTGGGCTTGTGGTGAAAAATATGGCATGACCGTTCGTTGTGTGTATCGCGTTGCCGCCTGCCGTAGCGCCCTCATTCGGCGCGCACGGGCACCAAGATATCGCGCTGCCCGCTGCCCGACATAGCGCTGATTAGTCCGGCTTTTTCCATGGCTTCGAGCATGCGGGCCGACCGGTTGTAGCCGATTTTCAAGTGCCGCTGCACCAGTGAAATGGATGCCTTTCGGTTTTTTAACACTACCTCTACCGCTTGGTCGTACATCGGGTCTTTGTCGTCCGCTGGGCTGCCAGCGGCGTTCAAGTCGCCGCTGAGGTCGCCGCCCTCGCCGTCGATTGTGCCGCCTTCGAGCACGCCGTCGATGTAGTTCGGCTCGCCCTGCGACTTCAAATAAGCCACCACCCGGTGAACTTCTTCGTCGCTGACAAACGCACCGTGCACCCGCACCGCGAAGCCGGTACCGCTGGGCATGTAGAGCATGTCACCCATACCCAGCAATGCCTCGGCACCCATTTGGTCCAAGATCGTGCGGCTATCAATTTTGCTACTCACTTGAAACGACAAGCGAGTCGGGATGTTGGCCTTGATCAG
>JAYULP010000236.1:0-1750 GCA_043763445.1 Polaromonas sp. | reverse complement strand
GCCCGTTGTGGGCCGCTCCGGTGGCGGCGCTGGCTGCGGGCGGGGTGTCAGCGGCGGCCAGCTCGGTTTGACTGCGAAGACGCAAAAAGTAAGTGCCGGGCCGCAGCGGGCCGAGGTCCAGCCGCTGGTAGCCGGTTTGAAACGACTGCAGGTTTTGGCCCAGCGCGGCGTCCGCGGCCAGTGTGGCGCTGTAGCCAAAAGCGGTCATCTCCGTGCTGCCTTGAATACCGGTCCAGTTCAAATAGCTGCGGCCGTCCAGCACACTGAGCGTTGAGTAGCTCACGCGCCAAATGGCCTCACGAATTGTGATGCGTTTGACCGTGTCGTAGCCTTCTAGGCCAACACCGTCAATGCCGCGTATCCGCGCTACCCACGGGCCTAGCGGCAAACTGGCCAGGCTGACAAAGGCTGCCTCAGCGTTGCCCGGGGTCAGCTCGACCTTGATATCGCTAAGGATTTTGTCAAATTTGTCAGTGTCTGACACTTGTATGCGCAACGCTGCAGCACCGGGTAGCACCGGCAATGCCCAGCGCGCCAATGGGCGCAGCAAGTCACTGGCGGTGCCGCTGAGGTCAGGCGCGGGCAGCAGCTGCACGACGTTGACTTTTGTATCGGCCGGTTTGATGACTGCGCCGGTGCCTTGCGGCAGGTCAGCACCGGTGTTTTGCGCCGCATTCGCAGCGCGCACCTTGCCTTCGAGCACCTCGGTTCGCGCCGCGCCCGAGGCAGGCTCGTCGTAGGCCACCCGGAACTCGGTTCCGCGCACACCCACCGTGGAGGTTTGGGTTTGAATTTGCAGCTCGGTGGCACGCTTGGCGGTTTTGGACGCCACGGCTTCCAGCGCGCCAGTGGTCAGCCGCATCAGGCCTGAAAACCAGTTCGACGAGCCGGCTCTGGAGCTGTCGCGCATCGGGTAGTTGGTGCTGGTCACAACCTGGGCCAAGCTGCTCGGCATGACCTTGATGCGGCTGCCGTCGGCCAGCTCAAGCACCGCCAGGCCGGCTGTGCCGGTTTTGACCGGGGCGTCCAGCGGCAAAGCGTCGCCCGGCTTGAGGGCAACGCCGTTGACCGACACCTCGCCACTCACGCCCACGACTTTGGTCACACCGGGCGTTGAGCGTAAAAAGCGGGTCGGAATGTTGAGCTGTTGGCCGGCAGCGATGCGGTTGGGGTCCGGCAGCTTGTTAAATCGGGCAACTTCACTCCAATCTGCCGGGTTAATCAGCAACGTGCGGCCTAACACCAGTAGTTTGTCGGTATTTTTCACCACATAGGGCACACTGGACTCGGTAGCCGGGCTAGTTTGCGCTTGTGCTGGGGCGCTGGCCAAGGTGCAAACCCATGCTGCTGCAATTAAGGCGCACAGTGGGGCAGCCGCCGCAGCTGGTTGGTGCAACTCAAATGGTAGGGTTGGGTAGCGCATAGTCTCTTTCTTTTTTTTAGTCGCTGTCCGTTGTGACTAACTGGGGCCTACTGGACAACTGCAGCCGGCGGGTCAGCCAGCGGATACGCGCAGTGCCGACTTGGGCCGAAACACGGGGCACACAGCGGCATCGGCCTCAAGGTAAGGCCCACCAAGCAGGTCAATACAGTAGGGCACTGCGGCAAAAATGCCCGGCACAATTTCCTCGCCGTTTGGGCCTTTTAGGCCTTCCAGTGTTTGTGCAATAGCGTTTGGCTGACCGGGCAGGTTGATGATCAGACTGTGGCCCCGGACCACAGCGCACTGCCGCGACAATATCGCTGTGGG
>JAYULP010000235.1:0-10969 GCA_043763445.1 Polaromonas sp. | reverse complement strand
CGCGCCCAGCGTGCGGGCGCGGGATGCTGCTGGGGCTAACTGCTGCGTTTGCATTGAGCCAGTCGCCTCGCACCATTGCCACCATCATGGCCACGCCGCTGCAGGCCGAGTTTGGGCTGCGCGCGCCGGCGCTGGGCCTGTTTGCCGGGGCCTGCCACTTTGCTTTTGGCGGTATGCAGCTGTTCATGGGTATGGGCATGGGTATTGACTTGCATGGCGTGCGGCGCACGGTGCTCGCCGCCTTTGCGCTGGCCATTGCGGGTGCGGCGATGTCGGCGCTGGCGCCCAGCTTTGGTGTGCTGGTATGGGGCCGGGTGCTCATTGCCGTAGGCTGTGCGCCCGCGTTTTTAGTATGCACCGTGTTCATTACGCGGCATTTCCTGCCCGAGCGTTTTGCCGCCATTTCAGGCCTCACGCGGGGCTTTGGTGGCATTGGCATGCTGATCACCGGCACCCCGCTGGCCTGGCTGATTCAGGCCACCTCCTGGCGCAGGGGTTTTGTAATGGCTGGCAGCTTTGTCGGTGCTGGCCTGGGGCGTTGTTTGGCGCGTGGTGCACTGCCCGCCGTGGCCTGCTGCGCACGTTGGCACCGGGCCGCGCGAGTCGCTGTGGCAAGCCGTGGGCAAATTTGGCGCGTTGTTGCGGCTGCCGCGCACCTGGGGTAGTGTGCTGTTAGCCGGTGTCGGCTGCGCGTCCTTCATCTCGCTGCGGCGGCTGTGGCTGGGGCCACTGCTGCTGGCGCGGCATGGCTTTTCGCTGGTTGGAAGTGGCAAGGTAGCGCTGGCTATGTCGCTGGCCGCGTTGATCGGGCCGCCCCTGTTTGGTCAACTGGACCCCGGGCCGGCGCTGGATGCTCGGCTCTTCACGCTGCTGCTGGTGGCCGCGCTGTTTGCCGTGCTGTCGCTGACCCACAGCACCACCACCGGCGTGCTGGAGCCCATCGCCATCGGTGGGTTGTCCGGCAGCTTGGTGTGGCAGTACGCCGAATTGCGTGACGCCTGCCCGCCCGCCATCACTGGCCGCGCCATGGCGGTGCTGACGATGGCGATGTTTTTGGGCGTTGCCGTGACGCAGGCTTTTACCGGCTGGCTCGCGTCCAGCGCGGCCGCTCGCAGCGTTGAGCCGTTCAGCGCTGTGCTGGGGAGCATTGACGCATTGCTGGTTGCCGGGACGGCGGCTTTTGTGGTGTTGCCAGCGCCAAAGCCGCTGACCTAAGTCGTCTCGCGGCCGTTGCCGTGCCTAGCCACATTACGCGTTACAGGTTACAGGTTACAGGTTACAGGTTACACAGCCTATAAATATGCTACGTTTTTCATAGCGTAGCAGCATTTAACTACGACGGCCAGCGGCACTTTTTAGCCTAAATTGAGTTGAAGATGCCTTCAAAACCGTTGCTAGCGGCTCGCCTTCAATAAAACGGGCCGAACCGCAGCTGACGCCAATACGCATGCAACGTCGTGGGCGCAGCCGGGCACCACGACCAGCGGATGAGCCAGGGCAGGCTCAAGCCAGTCGCGGTCATAAGCTGCGTAGGCGACGGCGCGCTGCAGGCGGTACTGGCCTTGGGCTTGGGCGGCGCAGGACTTGTCCAAAATACGGTAGAAAGCGCCCGGCGCATTGCCGCTGTCGCGGTCTCCGACCAGGTAGCTGACCTCGGCGCTGGCGTACTGGGTGCGGGCCTGCGAGGCGCTGCGCAGCAGCCCCGCCGGCAAGGCGTCAGTGCCGTACTTCCAGCGGTTAACGCCGGTGCACGGCGGCGCGTAGGCGGGCGCAGCGGGCCGGACCGGCTCAAAGTACAGCCAGCTGCCCGGGCTGGCCACCAGGTAGCGGCGCTGCGGCCCGCCAACCGGCAGGTCAGCAAAGCCAATGTAGTGTTGCACCAGCTGCCCCCCGGCGGAAAACCCGGCAACCGTGACGCTGCGCAGGCTGGGCCATCGGCGGTAGAGCTCAGCGGCCAACGCATCAAGCGCGGCAAAGGCAGTCAGCCCGCCGCCGTTGACTGCGGCTGCGCCCTCAGCCCACGACTGGCAAGTCCACAGCAGCTCGCCGGCTTGCGCTGGCGGCACGCCCTGAGCCTGGCAGCGGCCGGCCTCGTCAGCGCCGACCTGAAACAAGGGCGCCACCACCAAGGTGCTGCCAAGCGCCTCGGCCCGGTGCACCGCCAGCAATGCCGAGTTAAAGGTTTTAGGCGCGTCGCGACGAAACCCATGTACCGCGATGAATGCAGCGGTCGGTGCGCCCGCCGCAACGGCCGCCGCGTCACGGGACGCGTAGTAGTGCATCTGCCCGGCGGTGCCGTGGCCTGCTGGCACGGGCTGAAAAGTAAATAAACACGCCGCGCTGGCCACGGCTTCGCACGCGTGCGGGCCAGTTTGCGCCTGCGCGTCGGCCAGGCATAACGCCAAGGCGCAGAAAAAAGTGAGCAAGCGGTTCATGCAGCCAGTTTAAGCACACGCGCTTGACGCTTACCCGCAGTAGGCTTGTCGTGGCCGCTACTGGCCGCTACTGGCCGCTTAACGTCAGCTGCTTGACCAATGGCACGCCGCGCCTAACAGCTCATACCAAACGGTTGCGCTGGCAAACACAGGCGCGGCGCTTGCGCTTGCTTGCCCAGACGCATCTGCAAGTGCAAGCGGCTATGTCCTTGCACCGGCACCGGCACCGGCACATTGTTGGCAAACATCCTTTTGACCGCGCTCAGTTTCGCCGTGCCTACTTCACAAACTGCTTGCCCAACTTGCGCGCCAGGGTACGCCGGTGCATACCTAAACGGCGGGCGGCTTCTGAAATATTGAAACCGGTCTCAGCCAGCATTTCGTGAATGCGCTCCCATTCCAGCGTTTTGATGGAGGTCGAGCGGTTGGTCAGCTCAACTTCAACATTGCCAGTGGCGCGATTAAAGGCCGCTTCAATGTCGTCGGTATTCGACGGCTTGGCCAGGTAGTGGCAAGCGCCGAGTTTGATGGCCTCGACTGCAGTGGCAATGCTGGCAAAGCCGGTTAGCACCACAATCAACATCTGGGCGTGGTGCGTGTGCAGCGTTTGCACACAAGCCAGGCCAGACGCTTCGCCGCTCAGTTTCAGGTCAACCACCGCAAAGTCAGGGCAATGGTTGGTGAGCAGCGCGGTGACCTCGTTGTGGCTGGCGGCATGCAGCACCGCATAGCCACGCCGCTCAAATGAGCGGCCCAGGGTGCGGGCAAATGCGGCGTCGTCCTCCACAATCAACAGCGAGCGCACCGGGCCGGCGGCTGGTTCAGCGGCGCTGTCAGCTGGCGTTGTGTCCATGGTGGGCCTCCGTTGCGGTGGACAGCTCGCGGCGGTCGTCGTCTTCGTCTTCGTCAATCGTCAAGGCCGCCAGCGGCAGCCGAATAGTCACGCACGCACCGCCGCCAGGTGGGTTAGCGGCGGTGACTCGCCCGCCCAGAGTGCGCGCCACGTTCACCACCAAAAACAAGCCTAGTCCGCCACCGGGGTGGCCTTTGCTTGAGTTGTAGGGCTTGCCAAACTGCGCCAGAGTAGTGGGCGCAAAACCGGGGCCGTTGTCAGTGCAGCGCAGCACCAGCTCGCCGCCGTCCCGCGTGACCACCAGCTGCAACCACGAGCCAGAAGACTCCAACGCGTTGTCCAGCACGTTGAAGATCATTTGCTTGACCGCCGAGTCCGACACCACTGAGATGTCCTGCCCGAACTGGTTGTCATAGTGCAGCTCGGCGCGCGTGCGCAGATGTTGCCATTCACCGGCTAGCTCATCGAAAAACGTGGTCAGCGTGGTCGCCGCCGACGACTCGCCCCGAGCCTCGCCGGCGGACAACAAAATGCCGCTGACGATGGCTTTGCAGCGCAACACCTGGGTTTGCATTTCGCTGACTTCTTGCAGCAACTCGGCGTTTTGGGTGAAGGCGGGCATACGCCGCCAGTCGCCCAAAATTACGGCCAAGGTCGCCAACGGGGTGCCCAGCTCATGCGCTGCGCCGCTGGCCAGCAAGCCCATACGCACGATGTGCTCTTCTTCCGCTGCGCGCTGGCGCAGCCCCGCCAGGCGGGCGTCACGCTCGCGCAGGTTGCGGCCAATACGGGTGATGAAAATCACCAGCAGCACGGCATTGAGCGCAAAGCAAATCAGCATGCCCTGAATGTACAAACTGGCCAGGCCGCGGTCGTGGTCAGGCGGCAAGGCCAGCGGCTTGGCCAGCAAGGCCAAGGCCACAAAGCAAGTTGCGGTGATGCCAAACATGCTCCAGGTTGACGACGGCGTGAGCAGCACCGCGCCCAGCGTGACCTGCAGCAGATACAGAAATACAAACGGGTTGCTGGCCCCGCCGCTGAGGTAGAGCTGCACGGTCAGCATGGCCACGTCCACCAGCAAAGACACAAACACCTCGCGGTTACTCACCACACGGCGGGTTTGGGCGCGCAGCACGCTGGCTATATTGAAAGCGAGCAGCGTGCCGAGCGCGCCCAGCATCAGCTCAATCGGCAGTTTGACACCCAGACCGAAGTACGCCACCTCAATGGTGATGACCTGCCCCACCACAGCGATCCAGCGCAGCTGGATCAACAAAAGCATGTTTTTGCGCCCGGTGGCGTCGTCGAGCTGTTCAGGCGAGCGGGCGGCAGGCGGGGTCATGGGCTTTTTTGATTGTGCCTGGCAACCACGAACGCCGCACCGGGCACCATCAAGGCCAGCGCAAACCAGGTGATGGCATACACCAAGTGGCTGTTGTGAAAGGCCACCACTGTCAAGCCGCCCACCGGCAGCGTGGCCGCACCGACGACCGGTGCGGTGGCCGCCGGGCTGGCTTGCGCGTCCACGAAATACGGCGCAACCAGCACCCCGGGCTGCAAGCCACGGTGCTGCGCAATGGCGGCTACGTCGCGGGAAAACCAGCGCTCGGCGGCCGGCTCGTTGCGGCGCAAAAACCCACCGCCTGGCTCGCTCAGGCGCAGCAAGCCAGTGAGCGTCACCGGTGCAACACGGCTGTCAGCCTTGGGCGCCGGCGGTGTCCACCGGGGTGGCACAAACCCACGGTTAACCCACACCACGCCGCCGCCGCCGTCTTGTTGCAGGGGCGACAACAGCCAAAACCCGCTGCCGACCTGGGTTACCGCCTGCACCTGTACGTCGCGCCCGACTAAAAAGTGACCCGTCAGGCGCACATGGCGGTACTCGTTTTCTGCCAGCAGGCGCTGGGCTACTGCTGGCTCAACGCCTGCCAACTGCGGCGGTGCCACAGCCGGCGCATTGACCCGCTGGTTAACCCGTTCGATCAGGTCGAGCTTCCAGAACAAGCGCTTGACTTGCCAGCTGCCCAGTGCAGCAAACACAGCGAACAGCAGCAGCGCTAGCAGCGCCCCTAGGGTACGCCGCAGCGGCGGTGTCATGGCATGTTCTTCATCTCATGCGCGGTCGGCATCATGTTGTTGTTCAGGTGGTACATCACCCAAATTGAGCCGGCCAGCATGATGACGACCAGCACCACGGTAAAAACCAGCGCCAGCAAAGACCAGCCACCCTCGGAGCGGGTGTTCATGTGCAAAAAGTACACCATGTGCACCACCATCTGCACCGCAGCAAGGCCCAACACCACCAAGCCCGTGATGCTGGAGTTGGGCAGTACCTTGCCCATGACCAGCCAGAACGCAATCACCGTGAGAACGACGGCCAGCGCAAAGCCGCTCAGGTAGCCTTTGAAGGTGCTGGGGCTGGCTCCCCCGTGGTCATCATGGTCATCGTGCGGCGCAGTATGGTGCTGTGCGCCTTGCCCGGTCGGGCTGAGGTCCAGCGCAGGCAGCTCGTGGGCAGTGGACGTGAGTGTTGGTGTCATGGCAGGGAGCCCATCAAATAGACAAAGGTAAAAACGCCGATCCAGACCACATCCAGAAAGTGCCAAAACATCGACAAGCACATCAGCCGGCGGCGGTTTTGCACTACCAGCCCGCCTTTGGCTACCTGCACCATCAGCGTGACCAGCCAAACGATGCCAAAAGCGACGTGCAAGCCGTGGGTGCCAACCAACGTGAAAAAAGCCGATAAAAACGCACTGCGCTGCGGCACCGCGCCTTCGCCAATCAAATGCACAAACTCATACAGCTCCAAGCCGATAAAAGCGCAGCCGAGCAAACCGGTCACTGCCAGCCACGCCAGCACCGGCTTGACGCGGCGGCGCTGCATTTCCAGCATGGCAAAGCCGTAAGTGATGGACGACAGCAGCAGCATAGAAGTGTTCAATGCCACCAGCGGCAAATCAAACAGCTCGGCCCCGGACGGCCCGGCAGCGTAGCTGCGGCCCACCACAGCGTAGACCGCAAACAGCACAGCAAAAATCAGGCAGTCGCTCATCAAATAGAGCCAAAACCCAAGCAGCGTGCTGTTTTCGGGATGGTGTTCTGTCGGCAGGTAAAAACGCCGGCGCTCGGGCGTGTTCACGCCAGCTTCTGCGCCGCCAAGGGCGCTGCTGGCTACAGCATAGGTCATAGAGGTCATGTCAGTTTCAGGCCAAGCCGGCCAACAGTTGGGTGCGAATACCTTCGGTGCGGACCACCTCGGGGGCGCCGACGTGATAGTCGCGCTGGTAGTTAAAGGTGTGATAAATGGCGGTAGCAACAACCGCTACAAAGCTCAGCACAGCCAATGCCCACATGTGCCAGATCAGGGTAAAGCCCAACGCCGTCGCCAGGCCCGCAATGACCACTCCAGCCCAGGTATTTTTGGGCATGTGAATTGCAATGAAACCATCAACCGGGCGCTGGTAGCCGTGCTTTTTCATGTCGGTCCAAGCGTCGCGGTCATGCACCACTGGCGTGAAGGCGAAGTTGTAGGCCGGCGGTGGCGACGAGGTTGACCATTCCAGCGTGCGGCCATCCCACGGGTCACCCGTGGTGTCGCGCAGTGACTCACGCTGACGGTAGCTGACCACAAAATTGATAACCGTCGACGCAATACCCAGCGCAATCAACACCGCACCGAAGGCGGCAATGATGAACCAAATCTGCAGCGACGGGTCGTCAAAGTAGCTCATGCGGCGGGTCACGCCCATCAAGCCCAAAACATACAGCGGCATGAAGGCAAAGTAAAAGCCAACAAACCAGAACCAAAAGGCGCACTTGCCCCAAAACTCATTGAGCTTGTAGCCAAACGCTTTGGGAAACCAGTAAGTGATGCCGGCCATCAGTCCGAACAGCACGCCGCCAATGATCACGTTGTGAAAGTGAGCGATCAAAAACAAGCTGTTGTGCAGCACAAAGTCCGCTGGTGGCACGGCCAGCAGCACGCCCGTCATACCGCCAAGGGTGAAAGTGACCATAAAGCCAATCGACCACAGCATGGGCACGGTAAAGCGGATACGGCCCCGGTACATGGTGAACAACCAGTTGAAGATTTTCGCGCCGGTCGGAATCGAAATAATCATGGTGGTGATGCCGAAAAACGAGTTGACGCTGGCGCCGGAGCCCATGGTGAAAAAGTGGTGCAGCCACACCAAGTAAGACAAAATCGTGATGACCAGCGTGGCGTACACCATGGACGAATAACCAAAAATACGTTTGCTGCTAAATGTCGAGATGACCTCAGAGAAAATGCCGAAGGCCGGCAAAATCAAAATGTAGACCTCGGGGTGGCCCCAAATCCAGATCAAGTTGACATACATCATGGCGTTGCCGCCAAAGTCGTTGGAGAAAAAAGTAGTGCCAACATAGCGGTCAAGTGACAGCAAGCCCAGCACCGCCGTCAAAATCGGGAAGGACGCCACGATCAAAATATTGGTGCAAAAGGCGGTCCAGGTAAATATGGGCATTTTCATCATGCTCATACCCGGTGCGCGCATTTTGACGATGGTGGCCAGCAAATTAATGCCTGACAGCAAGGTGCCAACGCCGGCCAGCTGCAGCGCCCAAATGTAGTAGTCCACGCCTACCCCGGGGCTAGCTTGGATGCCTGACAGCGGCGGATACGCCAGCCAGCCGGTGGCACCGAACTCTCCAATGAACAGCGACATCATGACCAAAATCGCGCCACTGGCGGTCATCCAAAAGCTGAAGTTGTTCAGGAACGGAAAAGCCACATCACGGGCGCCGATTTGCAGTGGCACGGCAAAGTTCATCAGCCCAGTAATCAGCGGCATGGCAACAAAGAAAATCATGATCACGCCGTGCACGGTGAACAGCTGGTCATAGTGGTGTGGTGGCAAAAAGCCGCCGGAGCCGTTAAAGGCCAACGCCTGCTGCGCACGCATCATCAGCGCGTCTGAAAATCCGCGCATCAGCATTACCAGCCCCAGCACGCAGTACATGATGCCGATTTTTTTATGGTCAATGCTGGTCAGCCAGTCGCGCCACAGCGTGCCCCAGACTTTGAAGTAGGTCATGGCGCTGACCAGCGCCAGCCCGCCCAGCGTCACCATTGCAAAAGTGGCGAGCAAAATCGGCTCGTGAAACGGTATAGCGTCCCAGGTGAGGCGGCCGAAGATGAACTTCGTGAGGTCGAATGTGTCGGTCATGAGTTAAATGCCAGTAGATGCCAGAGGATGCTTGTAAATGCTAATAAATACGCCTGAGAGCGAGCCAGCGCAGCTCGGTGCTGCGCTCAGTTGACCGTTGTTGGGTAGTCGGTGGCTAGGTCACGCACGCTGCACATCGCGGCGACGTACTTGCCGCCAGAGTCGGTGATGTTTGCCAACGCCTTGCCGCTGGCGGCCA
Organism: Polaromonas sp.; assembly: GCA_043763445.1. Taxonomy (GTDB): domain Bacteria; phylum Pseudomonadota; class Gammaproteobacteria; order Burkholderiales; family Burkholderiaceae_C; genus Polaromonas. Next base: position 2,272 of record JAYULP010000235.1, on the reverse strand, counting down.
AGTTGTAGGTGCCCGGCTTGCCCATGCCGCCGCGCGCATCAATGGCCATCATGTCGTTCATGCACATTTTGTTGGCCTCGACGCAGCGGTTCAAAATCGCTTCATACAAACTGGCGTCCACTGCCGCATAGCGCTTGACCGGCTCGCGCTCGCTGGGTTTTTCCAGCCGTAAATAGTCGGCCCGTGTCAGGGTGTTGCCGCCAGCTTTGTTGGTTTTTACCCAGGCGTCAAAGTCGGCGTTGCTCAAACCATGGAACTTAAACCGCATGCTGGAAAAGCCAGCGCCGCTGTAGTTGGCCGAAAATCCATCGAACTCGCCGGGCTTGTTGATCACCGCATGAAGCGACGTTTGCATGCCGGGCATGGCGTAGATTTGGCCCGCTAGCGCAGGGATGAAAAACGAGTTCATGATGGTTGACGCGGTGATTTTGAAAGTAATCGGCCGGTCCACTGGCGCGGCCAGCTCGTTGACCAGTGCAATACCCTGCTCGGGATAGATGAACAGCCACTTCCAGTCCAGCGCCACCACCTCAACGACCAGCGGCTTAGTGCCCTGTGGCACGGTGCGCTGTGCGTCAATCCGCGCCAACGGACGGTAGGGGTCCAGTGTGTGGGTAGTGATCCAGGTGATAGCGCCCAAAGCGATGATGATCAGCAGCGGCGCGGCCCAAATCACCAGCTCCAGTTGGGTGGAGTGGTCCCAGTCAGGGCGGTAGTCGGCCTGGGTGTTGGCCCGGCGGTAGCGCCAAGCAAACAGCAGTGTTAGCGCAATCACGGGAACGACGATCAGCAGCATCAAGCCGGTGGAGATGTAGATCAGGTTGCGCTGCTGAATGGCCACGTCGCCCGACGGGTTCAACAGCACGGCATTGCAGCCGGACAACAAGGCGATGGCGGCAAGCGGCAGCAGTCGGCTACAGGTTTTAAGAAGTGACATGCGGTGCGATGTAAGGGTTTTCACGAATCAAGACTGGAATTTACGCCGATTCCGGCGCGCCGGGGAGTGGACGTTTTGTCCTAGCTGTCCACCGGATTTCAATTGCGCCTGCAGTGAAAACCTATAGACTTATCAAACCGTACACCACCACTGAAGAGTTCGCATGACGCCCAGCATCAACCCTAAACCGTACTTGCCGCAAGATGCCCAACACACCACCGCCGATGAGCACGCCATTGCGCCCAGTGAAATAGCGGTTGGCGTCATCATTGGCCGCGCCTCAGAGTATTTTGACTTTTTTGTCTATGGGATTGCCTCTGTGCTGGTGTTTCCGGCGGTGTTTTTTCCGTTTGCCGACCCGCTCGAAGGCACGCTGTGGTCGTTTGTGATTTTTTCATTTGCGTTTTTTGGCCGCCCTATCGGCTCGCTGGTGTTCATGGAGATTCAAAAGCGGTTTGGTCGCGGGGTCAAACTTACCGCGGCACTTTTTTTGCTGGGTGTGTCCACGGCCGGCATGGCTTTTTTGCCTAGCTACGCGACGCTGGGCTTTACCGCCATCGTGCTGCTGTCGGTGCTGCGCTTTGCCCAAGGCATTGCGCTGGGCGGCTCATGGGACGGTTTGTCATCCCTGCTGGCGTTGACCGCCCCCAAGGCGCAGCGCGGCTGGTGGGCCATGATTCCGCAGCTTGGCGCACCGCTGGGTTTCATGATTGCAGCGGCGCTGTTTTTGTACTTGCATTCCCAGCTACCGGCCAAAGACTTTCTTGAGTGGGGCTGGCGTTTTCCGTTTTATGTGGCGTTTGCGATCAATGTTGTGGCGCTGTTTGCCCGTTTGCGTTTGGTGGTCACCCACGAGTACGAACGCTTGCTCAAAAGCAACGGCTTGGAGCCCAGCCCGGTAGGCGAGCTGGTCAAAGCGCGCGGCAGCAACTTGCTGATTGGCGCGTTTGCCTCGCTTGCCAGCTATGCGCTGTTTCACTTGGTCACGGTGTTTCCACTGTCTTGGATCACGCTGTACTCCAACCAGTCGGTCAATGAGGTGCTGGTCGTGCAAATTATTGGCGGGGCAATTGCAATGCTCGGCGTGGTGGCATCGGGCTGGATTGCCGACCGCTACGGCCGCCGCAACACCCTAGGCTCGCTGGCGATGGCGATTGCCGTTTTCAGTTTTTTTGCGCCTTTTTTGCTTGGCAGCAATGTGCTGGGTGAAAATATTTTTATCGTGTTGGGTTTTGCGTTGCTGGGGCTGTCTTATGGGCAAGCGGCTGGCGCGGTGACGTCAAACTTTGAGCCTCAGTACCGCTACACCGGCGCGGCGTTGACGTCCGACCTAGC
>JAYULP010000234.1:0-4385 GCA_043763445.1 Polaromonas sp. | reverse complement strand
TTTGCCGGCTTAGAAAGCTGCCTTTTGCCCGTCACAGGCGCAAGTCTGCAGCAGTTTGTCATTGCGGCCTTGAGCCGCAATCCATAAAAAGGCGCATGGCCAGCACCGTCCATGGAAGTTGGAGTCCGAATCAAGTTTCGGGATGAAAAATTCACAACGTCACCCCACCAAACTCCGCGCTACTGCCTCAGCCACCTCAATGCCATCGACGCCTGCCGACAAAATTCCGCCCGCGTAGCTGGCCCCTTCGCCCGCCGGGTACAGGCCGCGCACATTGACGCTTTGAAAATCGTCGCCGCGCGTGATTCTCAACGGCGAGGAGGTCCGGGTTTCCACGCCCGTTAGCACCGCGTCGTGCATGTCGAAGCCGTGAATTTTTTGCCCAAAGGCGGGAATTGCTTCGCGCATGGCGGCAATGGCGTAGGCGGGCAGGGCGGTGGATAAGTCGCCCAGTAGCACCCCCGGTTTGTACGACGGCTCCACACTGCCCAGCAAGGTAGAGGGCTTGCCGGCCACAAAGTCGCCCACCAGTTGGCCGGGCGCCTCGTAGTTGCTGCCGCCCAACGTAAAGGCGTGGGATTCGAGCTGACGCTGAAACGCAATGCCGGCCAACGGCCCGCCCGGGTAGTCTGCCGGTGAGATGCCGACCACGATGCCGGCATTGGCGTTGCGCTCGTTGCGTGAGTATTGGCTCATACCGTTGGTCACTACCCGGCCGGGCTCTGATGTAGCGGCCACGACTGTGCCGCCAGGGCACATGCAAAAGCTGTAGACCGACCTGCCACGGCCTTCACCGGTCAACGCATGGTGGACCAGTTTGTAGTCGGCGGCGCCGAGCAGCGGGTGCCCGGCATGGCGGCCCAGGCGAGCCCGGTCAATCAGGCCTTGCGGATGCTCGATGCGAAACCCGATGGAAAACGGCTTGGCCTGCATGAACACCCCACGCTCGTGCAACACGCTGACCGTGTCGCGCGAGCTGTGGCCCAGTGCCAGCACGACGTGGTCGGCGCGCAGCTCGTAGTAGCGGTTGTCCACTAGCGTGTGCACCGTCAGCCCGCGAATGGCGCCGCCTTCAATCAGCACGTCGCTTACCCGCTGCTCAAAGCGCACTTCTCCGCCCATTGCAATGATTTGTTCGCGCATGTGCTCGACGACTTTGACCAGCTTGAAGGTGCCGATATGGGGCTTGCTGACCCGTAGTATTTCGGCGGGCGCGCCAGCCTTGACGAACTCCAGCATCACCTTGCGGCCCAAGTGGCGGGGGTCTTTGATCTGGCTCCACAGTTTGCCGTCTGAAAACGTACCGGCGCCGCCTTCGCCGAATTGCACGTTCGACTCTGGGTGCAGCACGCGTTTGCGCCACAAACCCCAGGTGTCCTGGGTGCGTTCACGCACTTTTCTACCGCGCTCCAGCACAATGGGCTTGAACCCCATTTGTGCCAGCAGCAGCGCTGCAAAAATCCCGCACGGGCCAAACCCGACGACCACTGGCCGCACGACGGGGGCGCTGTCCACTTGGGCAACCGGGTAGTACGCCTGGTCTGGCGTTGCGCGGATGTGGGGGTGCTCAGCAAACTGCACCAGCAGCGCTGCTTCTTGCGCCGGCTCGTTTAACGCGACGTCGGCAATGTAGACCAGTAGCAGCTTTTGCTTGCGGGCGTCGTAGCTGCGCTTGTAGACGGTGTGGGCGCGTACAGCGTCCAGTGCTATGCCCAGGGTGTGGGCAATCAGGGCGGGCAGCGCAGGCTCAAGGTGGTCAAGCGGCAGCTTGAGTTCAGTCAGGCGAATCATTCACTGCTTTCAGGGATCTGTTTTTCGGATCAATTACCGTATTTTAGGGGTTTTGCCCGCGTTCTTATTGCCTGAAAAGCTATTGATTTTGTAGCAGTTAAATGCACGCGATAATCGGGGAGTGAAGCACGCCAGACCGCCGCTGGTGCAACTCGCAAGAGGCAGCAATTGAGAAGTTGCTGTGGGGGAAACCCCGCACTGGAGGAACGTCCGGACTGCACAGGACAGCGTAGGAGGTAACACCTCTCCACCGCGAGGTGAGGATCAGAGCAACAGAGACGAGTCGGCTTGCAGGGCAACCTGAATGCCGGGTGAAACGGGCAATCTCTACGCGCAGCAATACCAAATAGGCCAGCGTTGAAGCGGTTCGCTGAGTTGGCGGGTAGGTAGCACCGAGCCGGGTAGGCGACTCCCGGCCCAGATTAATGGCGGTCACACTGGGGGTTCTTGTTTCGGCAAGAAGGCTCAGCGCACAAAATCCGGCTTATCGGCGCGCTTCACACTTAGCATTTAGAGGTTATCGCCCGCGTAAATGCTTGGGCGCTTCAAGGCGCTTGGCCAGCAGCGACAGCGTGAGCGTCAACACCAGATAGACGGCCGAAATCGCCAGGTACGGCTCCCAGTAGCGTGAATAAGCCCCCGCTACGGTGCGCGCCGCCAACGCCAGTTCAGCCAACCCGATGGCCGACACCAGTGACGAGTCCTTGATCAGCGTCACCCCTTCATTGACCAGCGCGGGCACCATACGGCGAAACGCCTGCGGCAGCACCACAAAGCGCATCGCTTGCCAGTGCGTCAAGCCCACACTGTAGGCCGCTTGACTCTGGCCGTGGTGAATGCTTTGAATACCGGCGCGAAAAATCTCTGAAATGTAGGCCCCAGCGTTCAGGGTTAATGCCAGCGCACCCGAGAAAAATGCGCCGTGCTCTTGGCGAAACTCACGGGCTAGCTCGCCGCTGAGCAGCAAGCCGTTGTCGGGATGAATCAGCGCGGGCATCAAGGCAAAATGCACCAGCAAAATTTGCACAAACAGCGGCGTGCCGCGAAAAAACGTCACATAACTGGTGGTTACGCCGCGCAGCAGCCCGGCTGCCACACGGGCGACGGCGGCGCGGGGCGCAGGGGCATCAACCGAGCTGCTGATTAGTCCAAAAAAAATGCCGAGCACCAGCCCGGCAGCCACTGCCACAGCAGTGAGCTTGAGCGTCATCCAGGCACCGTTGATGAACAACGGCCAGTAGCCCGTCAAAATGTCCCAGCGCAAATCCATTAGCAGCTGCCCGTCAGTTCAAAAAAAGGGCGCCTGAGGGGCACTTTCGGGCCAGACCAGCAGGCGCAATTTAAGTCGGCCCCGTTATTTGCTGGCCGCAGGTGCAGGCGCTGATGCGGTTGTGGCCGCCGACGCTGCACCGAAGTACTGGGCAAATATCTTCTCGTAGGTGCCATCGGTCTTGATGTCAGCAATGCCTTTGTCCAGCAAGGCTTTTAGCTCGGTGTTGCCTTTTTTGATGGCTAGGCCGTATTGCTCAGGCGCAAAGCTAGCGTCCGCCACGGTTTTGAACTTCCCCTTGGCATTGTTGTTGACATAGTTAATGACCACGCCGTTGTCTGCCACCACGGCATCAACGCCGCCGGCTTCTAGCTCTTTGAGGGCCAACGGCGTGGACTCAAAACGCTTGATGTTGGCGTTGGTTTTACCCAAGGACTTGCTGACCGCCTCGTCGCCGGTGGTGCCGGTTTGCACGCCGACCTTGAGCTTTTTCAGGTCGTCAAATTTGCTGACCTTGCTCTTGGTGGACACGGCAATGAGCTGCTGCGCGTCAAAGTACGGGGCAGAAAAGTCCATCGTCTGCTTGCGCTCGTCGGTGATGGTCACAGCCGACGAAATCAGGTCACGGTCGCCCTGCTGCAAGGCGTTGAAAATGCCCTCCCACGGCGTGTTGACAAACTTCACCTCGATCCCGGCTTTGGCGGCAGCGGCTTTGACCACGTCGATATCGAAGCCGACAATTTCGCCCTTTTCATTTTGCGACTCGAACGGGGCATACGCCGCATCGGTGCCCACCAGATACACACGCGGCGCTGGCGCGGGAGCCGACGCGGCCGCCACCGGCACCACGGCGGCTGCTGGTGCGGCCGGTGGTGTTTGCTTGCCGCAGGCGGCCAACATCACGCCGGCGGCGAGCATGCTGGCTGTTTGAAGAAATTGTCGCGTCGAAAAGAGGTGAGCAAAAGCCATGAAAAAACCCTGGTTGAGTTAAAAAATCAAGCGTAGCAGCGCAGGTGTTGCGGTGCCTGACATGCACTGACGGCTTCGGTGGCCGCGCGTGTTTCAGTGCCTGGCATTTAAAGTATAGGCCGCAGCGTGTGGGCCACGGCTGTGCAGCCGCTACGGTGTTTACGCCGCGGCCTCAGCCGTGTCGCGGCCCCGGCAGTGCTTTTGTGCGGGGGTCGGCGAGTCCGAGCACCCGGTCGACAGGCGCGGGACGGCGGCGTCGTAGGCGCTGATCATCGAGCCGTCGAGGGAGTCGCCGAGTGGGTCGTCGGGCTGCGCAGCACCGCCAAGACTCCGGCTGCGCGCCGCGGCCGTAACG
>JAYULP010000233.1:0-1771 GCA_043763445.1 Polaromonas sp. | reverse complement strand
TCCATTCACACTGCGCCGGCCGTCCTTCGACATATCCCCTTCGAAGCCGTCGATGACCGAGTACACGCGGCTGAAGCCGTCTTCGGCGAGTCGATTGGCGCCTCGACTGCTGCGATCTCCAGAGCGGCAGATCAAAACGATCACCGAGTCCTTCGTCAGGCCTTTTTCCGCCAGGCGCCGGTACACCTCCGGCACGAAGTTCTGCAGCGGCTCGAGCCGGTAGGCATTGCGCTGGGCGTCCCAGTCGGTCATCAGCTCCTGCAGCTCGACAAAAGGGACCAGCCCATCGATGCCGTCGACCATGCCGACAAACATGGCCTCCGCGCGGGTGCGCAGGTCTAGAAACAGCACCTTCGCTGGCCCGCCCTGCTGGCCGATGAAGGCCGGCACTTCCCGGGCTTCCAGATACAGGGCTGCCCGAGTGCGCTTTGCCTCCGGCACGGCATCCGCATCGGCCGCATGCGCCATGAACGGCAGCGGCAGCATCACGAGGGCCGCTGCGCTCAAGCTGAGGCGAAGCAGCTGCAAGGCGGTCTTGGGACTGTTGGTCATGTCGGTTTTTATGGCGGTTCTCATCGTGACGGTTCTTGTCGGGAAGGAGGCAAAGGGCAGTTGAGCGATGCCCGCTGTGTGGTACGGCGAGGCGGTCGCCTCGCTGCGTCAGTCATCTCGACCCAGGACGCTCCATGAGCAAGTAGGTGTTGTAGGCGTTCATGCGGTTGGCCGCTCAAAACAGCGGCAAGCCCTCAAGGCGCGACCAGTCTGCTTTCGCGTAGGCGTCTTCGAAGGGCTCGAGGTTCTCGGCCTCTTCGCGCATCGACTTGCGCAGGTAAACCAGGTAGTCACGCGTCAGTTCCAGATCGGCCAGCGGCGTCTCCGAGACCGGTCCGTGCCCCGGCACCATGAGCTTCGGATGGAGTTCGATCAGCCGCCCTAGGGACGCGATCCAGTTCTGGCTGTCGGCCTGACCGACGAACGGAATGCGGCCACGAAACACCAGGTCGCCAGCGAACAGCACACCCCGCTTCGGCACCCACACGACCCAGTCTTCCGGCGTGTGCGCCGGCCCCACATGCCATGAACTCATGATAATTGAAAACTCCTATATCGAGAACTGGAACTACGGAATGTTCTTTCGTAATCTTGCTCCAGTACACAGGCATACCGTACTCGTCAACTCCAGGTTCGTACTCTGACGTGTCCGTAAGTACAATTGGAAGTGGATCTATGCTTCTGTCTTCAGTATCCGGGTGTGTGTCTCTATAGGTGTCAGGATCATATAATTCCAAGGGTGGAGATATATTCCTGCTTATTGGTTCACTGACCAATATTTCCACGGGTGATGGCTCTGGAACGTGCTCTTGTACATTGCCATCTTTATCCGTATATCTTATTCTTACGTTCACTTTCTCGCGTGGTTCCTTGTTCATATTCTCGATTATGTGTGGTAATGCAGCAAATTCTTCGTCTGTCGGTGAGTTGTCAATGTATTTGTCGAATACCACTGACTCATCAAATATTACGTCCTTAGATACGCGTACATTACCGTACGTTCCGTTATCATTAACGAATAGAACTATGTACGTTGGAACCAGGATCGTTGTGTACGAGTATGCAAGGAACTTGCACCTCTGAGCTCTCTTGTAAGGAAGCTTACCCACACGGTCCTTGAGCGGGATGAACATATAACATTCTGCAAAAAAACTATGAAGATACTTCATGTCTATATGCTGACCTGTCACGAAATGATATGGCGATGTCTTGATCTTCT
>JAYULP010000232.1:0-1772 GCA_043763445.1 Polaromonas sp. | reverse complement strand
CAGCACTGCTCGTGCCGAAACCGAACACTTGCTCCACCTTCTTCCAAGCGACCCAAGCCGCTTCTGAAAGGACATCGTTGATTTTTGGATTCACAACGACCAGCACGCCATCTTGTAGCTGCATACCCGTTGATTGCATGTAAGCCACGATGATGGCCTGCTCTGCACTGTTCAACATCCCGTTATTGACAGCGGTGATTTTTCCGTCCACAGCTTTGACTTGGTCAAGCGTCACGTTTTCTTGGCGGCTGCAACCTTCTTTGTTAGCAGACTCGCAGGAAAGACGATCCAGCTTTTTCTGCTCAGTTTCTTTGCGGTAGACCTTGTCACCTACAACTGTTAGCGTACTTATCAGCAGCACATTACCCGCCTGCTTTTGCTGGGCACTGGTTTGCAACGCGCCCAAGTCAGCTCTGGCCAGCGTGCGGTTGGTGCTGGCAGTGGTGTTGGCTACAGTGTTGCCGTTGCTGTCTTTAAGTGTTGCACTGGCTGGGTTGGCTGTGTTGGTGGTCACGCCGCCGACGGTGACTGTGCCGCTTGAGACGGCGCTGGTGGTAATGCTGGCGTCATTGCTGTTGGCGCTGCCTTTGTTCATGGCGTTGCCCACTATCGTTTTAACCAGTGCGTATTTGCCGTCCAGCATGCCTGTGCCGATGCTGGTGCCGCTTGAGTTAGCGGCTGCCGCACTGACGTTGGCTAAACTACTGGTTGTCAAAGAGCCTGTAGTCAGACTATTGTTGGCCGCCTCAGCCGTGCTGCCGATCAGCCCGCCGACCAAGTTGGTGTTGCCCTTGACCGTGACGTTGTAGCCGCCGCTGCCTGCTTGCAAGCCGCTTTGCACATTAACGCTTTGGTAGTTGGCGTTGGCGTTTTGTTTTGACTGGCTGGCGTTAAAGCTGGCGCTGGCGCCGCCTGTAATGGGTATGCTGGCACTAAAGCTGGTCGACGACTGGCTGGCGGTGTTAACCGCCGTGTCTTGCAGTGACTGCACCGTTAAATTGCCGCCTACCTGGGTGTTGATGGTGTTGGCGCTGGCTACTGCGCCTATCAGGCTGGTGTCTTTGCCGCTGACGATGTTCAGCGTTTTGCCAGCATCCACGGCTGTGTTGTTGTACGTGGTGCTACTGCCGTTAGCTTGGCCTTTGCCGCGCACGGCTGATGCATCTAAGCTGAAGCCAGCGCCCTGGCTGCCCAGACCAACACTGACGCCCGCGCTGGTGCTGCTTGATGAGCTCTTTTGGGCGGTGGTCGATGTGTCAGCGCTGGCCAGTAAATTGACGTTGTCAGCTGCTAGCAGGTTGACGTTTTGATTGGCGGCAATGCTTGCGCCTTGGGCGGTGATGCTGCCGCCAGTGGCCACAATCGTGACGTTACCGGCGGCTTTTACAGCTGAGCCGGCAGCGCTGTCAGTTTGGCTGGCCGAGTTGCTTTGGCTTTTAGACGAGCCTATGCTGGCGCTGACCTTCACGCCGCTAGCTGACATGGCCGCATCTGCGCCGCCTGCGCTTGCTGCCGATTGAATGGCCCCTGCAGTTTCTTGTAGGTCACTGCCTTGGCCGTAGGCTTGCAGAGCGTTTAGCGCTTTGTTTCTTGTACCCGGGCTGCTGACCGCGCCCTGAACGCTGCCGACCACAGCCTGTACTTGGCTAATCACCCCGCCGCCCAATGACACCGTCAACCCGCTTTGCCTGAACTTGGTCTCGCTTTGGCTGGCGTTGGTCTGCCGTGCCTCAACAATATCAACCGCCTTGGCCACAATGCTCACATCCCCA
>JAYULP010000231.1:0-1775 GCA_043763445.1 Polaromonas sp. | reverse complement strand
AAAAGCGAGTCATTTATCAGCCAGTCACGATTGAGCCGCGGGAAATTACGCCGCGTGTGATCCGCGAAGAAAACTATGGCGGTTTAAGTGGAACAAAGCATGGCTGAAATCAAGAATTACACGTTGAACTTTGGCCCGCAGCACCCGGCTGCACACGGCGTCCTCCGCTTGGTACTTGAGCTCGACGGCGAAGTCATTCAGCGCGCCGACCCGCATATCGGCCTGTTGCATCGCGCAACGGAAAAGCTGGCTGAAGGTAAGACGTATATTCAGTCATTACCATATATGGATCGGCTAGACTATGTATCCATGATGGCCAACGAGCAGGCTTATTGCTTGACGATTGAAAAACTACTGGGTGTTGATGTGCCTGTTCGCGCGCAATACATTCGCGTGATGTTCGCTGAAATTACACGGCTTTTGAACCATTTACTGTGGTTGGGCGCGCATGGGTTCGATTGCGGCGCAATGAATATTTTAATTTATTGTTTCAGAGAGCGCGAGTCACTTTTTGACATGTACGAGGCTGTGTCAGGAGCACGTATGCATGCGGCTTATTTTCGTCCTGGCGGCGTATACCGCGATCTACCGGAGACTATGCCGCAGTATCGTGTCAGTAAAGTCAAAAACGCGAAAGCTATTGATGCATTAAACGAAAATCGTCAAGGTTCATTATTAGATTTCATCCATAATTTTACTAAAAAGTTTCCTGGATATGTCGATGAATACGAAACACTGCTAACTGACAACCGTATATGGAAGCAGCGCACTGTAGGCGTCGGAGTAGTATCGCCTGAGCGAGCGTTGAATCTCGGATTCACTGGGCCCATGTTGCGGGGGTCCGGTTTTGCTTGGGATTTGCGTAAGCAGCAGCCGTATGACGTTTACGCTAAGATGGATTTCGATATACCTGTTGGGAAAACGGGTGATTGTTATGACCGCTACCTTGTACGAATTGCCGAAATGCGCCAATCAAATCGTATTATTGAGCAGTGTGTTGCTTGGCTGCGAATCAACCCAGGTCCAGTGATCACAGATAATCACAAAATCGCTGCACCGAACCGACAATCCATGAAGTCCAACATGGAAGAGTTGATTCACCATTTTAAGTTGTTTACCGAAGGCTTTCACGTCCCCGAGGGGGAAGCTTATGCCGCTGTAGAGCATCCAAAAGGTGAATTTGGAATTTATATTGTGAGTGACGGTGCAAATAAACCTTACCGGCTGAAGATTCGCCCACCCGGATTTTCTCACTTAGCGGCTATGGACGAAATGTCGCGCGGGCACATGATTGCTGACGCAGTTGCCGTCATTGGCACAATGGACATCGTATTTGGTGAAATTGATCGCTGACATCGGGTTTACGAACACTACAAAGATATGATTTCCGAAAAAACCATTCAACGATTTCAGCGTGAAGTTGCTAAATATCCAGCGGATCAAAAACAATCTGCTGTCATGGCTTGTTTAACAATTGTTCAAGAGGAAAACGGTTACGTTAGCCTCGAAAGTGAAAAGCACATAGGTGACTTTCTTGGAATGGTACCCATCGCAGTCCACGAAGTCACCACTTTTTATAACATGTACAACCAGCGACCGGTTGGGAAATACAAGTTTAATGTCTGCACAAACCTTCCCTGCCAGCTACGCGGCGGCGCAGCTGCGTTAAAGTATCTTGAACACAAGCTCGCTGTTAAAATGGGTGGTACCACCACTGACGGGCTTTTCACATTGCAGCAATCCGAATGTTTGGGTGCTTGTGCTGATTCGCCTGT
>JAYULP010000230.1:0-4413 GCA_043763445.1 Polaromonas sp. | reverse complement strand
ACCAGCGAGTTGTCACTGTCGTTGGCGTGCGAGGCCATCGCTGCGAAACGCTATGGTTTTACGGCTCGCAGACCTCGGCACCAGTTGCGTCGTTAGGTGTTTGAGCTGGCCGAACCGGCGCGTAAACCGCGCGTCGCAGGTCAAGCCAGCGTTCAGGCATCTGCGAACGCTCTACCCACAACCACACTGGACTAGCGCCAGTTTGCGCTAGGCGTAGCATCGCAGCGAACTGCAGATCAACAATTACTTGCACCGTGCATTGGTCGTCGGCGGGCGAAAGGTCAGGCAAATCCCAGTGCCACAGCGCGCCATCCCACACCAGTCGTCCAGCCGGGCTGTGTATCCAACTTGACCAGCCGCCAACTAGGGCCGCCAGCAAGGCCAACGCGACCAATGCCATTCGCCAGGCAGAAAACTGAACGCTGACAGCCCATCCAACGGTCAAAGCGCAGCCCCCAATCCAGACAAAAAATATCAAACCCGCAAGTAAGCGCGAACGCTGAACGGGGTAGACGACTGGCGGTGCGTTATGTTTGGACAAGAAAAGTTGGCTAAAAGATCAGGGCGTCACAAACGCGGCGACAAAGAGATTTTGCCGGTTTGAGCCGCGCGAGCGCTAAACGCGCTTGAACACCAACGAGCCGTTGGTGCCGCCAAACCCGAAGTTGTTTTTTACCGCCACCTGCAAAGCGACATCACGGCCGGTGTTGGCGCAGTAGTCCAGGTCGCATGCTGGGTCTTGATTAACTATATTGATGGTTGGTGGCACTTTTTGATGGTGCAGCGCCAACACGGTAAAAACGGACTCAATACCGCCTGCACCGCCCAATAGGTGACCTGTCATTGATTTTGTTGAGCCCACCACCAAATTTTTAGCATGATCACCGAAGGCCGCCTTGATGGCATTTGTCTCGTTGAGGTCACCCAACGGGGTCGATGTACCGTGCGCGTTCAGATACCCGACCTCCTGAACATTGACCCCCGCGTTTTTCAGCGCCATGGCCATAGAACGACAAGGCCCGTCAATGTCAGGTGCAGTCATGTGATATGCGTCAGCGCTCATGCCGAAGCCAGCGACCTCCGCATATATTTTTGCGCCACGGGCTTTGGCGTGCTCATATTCTTCAAGCACCATCACGCCGCCCCCCTCCCCTAATACAAAGCCGTCACGGTCTTTGTCCCAGGGACGCGATGCAGTTTTTGGGTCGTCATTGCGCGTCGATAACGCGCGGGCTGCAGCAAAGCCTCCAATACCTAGCGCAGACACGGTGGCTTCTGCCCCGCCAGCGACCATCACGTCGCAATCGCCATATTCGATCATGCGTGCCGACAGACCAATCGCATGTAGTCCGGTGGTGCACGCCGTGACCACAGCAATGTTGGGTCCTTTGAATCCAAACTTGATCGACACATGGCCCGAGATCATATTGATGATGGAAGCTGGCACAAAAAATGGAGAAATTCGCCGTGGACCACGCTTCGTGAGCTCTTCATGGGTTCGCTCGATCATCGGCAAACCACCAATACCCGAACCAATGTTGCACCCGATTCGTGTCGCAAGCTCATGTGTCAGCGCATCGCCAGTTGGTAAGCCGCTGTCGGCAACAGCTTGGCACGCCGCAGCCAAACCCAGATGAATAAAGCGGTCCATGTGCCGCGCTTCCTTTTCAGGAATGTATTGGGTTACATCGAAGCCCTTGACCTCGCCCGCAAACTTGCAAGCGTAAGCGGAGGCATCGAATTGCTTAATCAAGTCAATGCCTGAGTTGCCAGCCAGCAGATTGCTCCACGACTCGGCAACCGTATTACCCACGGGACTGACGCAACCCAATCCAGTTACCACTACACGACGACGGCTCATTCATTCATCCTGAAAAAAAACCTGAAAAGACGCGAGAGTGCTTTTCAGGTTTGATGACGCTAAATACACAGACTAGGCGCAGACCGCACTACAAACCAGAGTTTATGCAACAGCCCTTTGTGCCTTAGGCCTTTTGGTGGGTGTTGGCGTAGTCGATAGCGTTTTGCACCGTTGTGATTTTTTCAGCATCTTCATCAGGAATTTCAATACTGAATTCGTCTTCGAGTGCCATGACCAGCTCAACGGTGTCAAGGGAGTCGGCACCAAGATCAGCAACAAATGCTTTCTCGCTGGTCACTTGACCTTCTTCAACGCCGAGTTGCTCGGCAATAATTTTTTTAACGCGTGCTTCAATATCGCTCATATTTCCCTCTGAGGGTTGTAGATTAAACTGAAATTTTACAGCTTATGAAATCGCTCATTTGCGGCTGCGCCGGTCGACCAAAAACCGGGCTCAGATGAGGTACTGATGTTGCCCGTACACGGCAGCTTTGCACCAAGCCTGCTGGCGGCTAAAGTCCATGACTTTTACATTCCGGGGACGCAGTTTTTACATGTACATGCCACCGTTTACATGAATTTCTTGTCCGGTAATGTAGCTAGCGGCAGGACTGGCGATGAAGCACACGGCGTGTGCAATATCCTGCGGCAGGCCTAGGTGCCCCAACGGGATTTGTCCGAGCAGCGCTTTGTGCTGGGCTTCGGGCAGGCTCGCCGTCATGTCAGTTTCGATAAAACCAGGAGCGATGCAGTTCACTGTGATGCTTCTTGAGCCCAACTCGCGTGCTAGTGCGCGTGTCATGCCCGCTACGCCGGCCTTTGACGCTGCGTAATTGGCTTGGCCTGCGTTGCCGGACGCGCCCACCACCGATGTGATGTTGACGATTCGGCCGTAGCGTTGCTTCATCATGCATCGCATGACGGCGCGGCTCATGCAAAAAACGGCTTTTAAATTGGTATCAACAACCGCATCCCAGTCGTCATCTTTCAACCGCATGGCCAGCATGTCGCGGGTAATGCCAGCGTTGTTCACCAAGATGTGCAGCGCACCATGTGTGCCAACAACGCTAGCAACAAGCGAGTCAATTGCTGCGCCGTCGTTAACCTCAAGCTTGGCGCCTTGGCAGTGCGCGAATGCTGAAAGCGCTCGAGTAACCTTTGCTGCGCCCTCATCTGTTGTGGCGGTGCCCACTACCTTGATGCCCTGACGGGCGAGCTCCAGCGCAATAGCTGCACCAATACCGCGTGACGCGCCAGTTACCAAAGCAACCTGCCCTGAAAATTTAACCTCATTCATACCAGTAGCTCCTTGACCGCCTGAAGCGATGCTGGGTCTGACAGCGACATTCCTGTCATGTCAGGGTCAATGCGTTTGACCAGACCAGTCAACACTTTTGAAGGCCCGCACTCGACCAAATTCACCAGCCCGAAGGCTTTAAGCGCACGGACAGACTCCACCCAGCGCACAGGACCAAACGCCTGCCGATACAGAGCATCGCGGATACGCTGTACATCGGACTCGACCATCACGTCAATGTTGTTGATCAGCGGAATCTTCGGCGCAGCAAATACGGTTGTCCTTAATTTTTCACGCAGTTGTTCCGCTGCTGGCTTCATTAGGCTGGAATGAAATGGCGCTGACACTGCCAACACAATGGCGCGTTTTGCGCCTTTGGATTTTAAAATTTCACACGCCCGGTCAACGGCTGCTTTGCTGCCGGCAATCACGGTTTGTCCGGGCTCATTAAAGTTGGCGGCCTCTACTACTTCGGCACCGGTAGTGAAAGTCTGAGCGGCTTCAGCACAGCCTTTAATAACGTCCACAGAGCTCATACCCATGATGGCAGCCATCGCACCCACGCCCACTGGTACGGCGTTTTGCATGGCTTGGGCACGAAAGCGAACCAGTGGCGCCGCATCAGCCAGTGAGAGCGCGCCAGCAGCAACCAGCGCCGAGTACTCCCCCAGCGAGTGGCCAGCCACAGCGTCAGGAATACAGCCAGTTTCAGCTACCCAGGCCCGGTAGCAGGCAACTGCTGCAACCAGCATTACCGGCTGGGTGTTGGTAGTCAGCGCTAGTGCTTCTTTGGTGCCGTGACTGATCATCAAAGCGATGTCTTCTTGAAGTGCTTCCGACGCTTCTTCCAGAGTCCGGGCTACCACCGGGTGGTCACCCCAAGCGTCCAGCATGCCGACGGCCTGTGAGCCTTGACCCGGAAAAACAAATGCAAATGCTGTCAAACTTTATCTCCTGATGTTTCTTGTTGAATGAAGCCGTAGCGCTTCGCAAGCGGTTTAAATTTTATTCACGTCAGCACACACACGGCAGGCGCAACTCAGAGAGTTATTTCGACACGACTGGGGCCGGCGGTATCGGTCTGGCCGAAAGTACACGCCACGTTAGTTTGCCGCACTGGTACAGCGCCAGCAAAGCCAGCCATGGGTCTAGTAGGTGGTCCCAAAGATTGCCTGACTCCATAGCGCCGGCGGCCCATGTAAAAACAGCGGCTGCAACTGCTAACGGGACAAGGCGAACACCAGCAACTACACCG
>JAYULP010000229.1:0-1776 GCA_043763445.1 Polaromonas sp. | reverse complement strand
AATATTTGGATGTTTTATCAGTGTGTTGGTGCCCGGGAGAGAACTCGAATCTCCACACCTTGCGGTACACGGACCTGAACCGTGCGCGTCTACCAATTCCGCCACCCGGGCACAGCTATCAGTGTACCATCAGTGTGGATTTGATCCCTATACTGGCTTGGAAAGCTCTGGTTGTGTGCAAACACCACACCACACCGTATTTATCAACAGTTGCTTTTACTCTAAAGAGAAACCCATCAAAACATCTTCTCAACACGCAGGCGCAAATGTGGCGCATTTAGCCGGTCTGCTCGCGGAGTTCGACGGAGTCGTTTCAGGTCATCGCGACGGGCATGGCTTCGTACAACGCGACGATGGCGAAGCTGACATCTACCTGCCGCCGAACGAAATGCGCGCGGTACTGCATAAAGACCGCGTCAAAGCGCGTATCGTTCGGCACGACCGAAAAAACAGGCCGGAGGGCCGGGTCACCGAGATAGTCGAGCGCTCGGCTAACCCGATCATCGGACGTTTATTGCATGAAAGTGGCGTCTGGCTAGTCGCTCCTGAAGACAAACGCTATGGTCAAGACGTCCTAATTCCCAAAAGCGCTACC
This sequence comes from Polaromonas sp., assembly GCA_043763445.1. GTDB lineage: Bacteria > Pseudomonadota > Gammaproteobacteria > Burkholderiales > Burkholderiaceae_C > Polaromonas. The sequence goes on along the minus strand of JAYULP010000229.1, from coordinate 1,181 downwards.
GGCCTGGCAAAGGCAGGTCAAATCGTGGTGGTAGAGCTCACTGAGCCGCCAGCGCTGTTCGGTCAACCGGTAGGCCGGGTCAAAGAAGTTCTTGGCGAAATCGACGATCCCGGTATGGAAATTGAAATCGCTGTTCGCAAGTACGGCGTGCCCCACGAGTTTAGTGATGAAGCCCTAGCCCTTGCGCGAACCTTACCCGACGCTGTGCGTCTTTCAGATAAGGAAAAGCGGGTTGACTTAACCGATATTGCGCTGGTCACGATTGACGGTGAGGACGCCCGAGATTTCGACGATGCAGTGTATTGCGAGCCAGCCCGAGTTGGGCGTGGCAAGGGATGGCGTTTGTTGGTTGCTATTGCCGACGTCAGTCACTATGTTCAAACGGGCAGCGCTATCGACGTGGATGCCTACGACCGGGCAACAAGTGTTTATTTTCCGCGCCGCGTGATTCCAATGCTGCCCGAAAAACTCTCTAATGGTTTGTGCTCGCTCAATCCGAACGTCGAGCGGCTTTGCATGGTGTGCGACATGCTGGTAAGTGCCAAGGGGGAAGTGCACGCCTATCAGTTCTACCCAGCGGTGATGTTCAGCCAAGCCCGTTTAACTTACACCGAAGTGGCGGCGATTTTGGGCAACACACGTGGGCAAGAGGCAGCGCAGAAAAAAGTGTTGCTACCGCATTTGCTTGACTTGCATGACGTGTATCAGGCGCTGCTCAAACAGCGTGGTGTCCGCGGTGCGGTAGATTTTGAAACGACTGAGACCCAAATTGTTTGCGACGAAGTGGGGCGAATCGAGAAAATCGTGCCGCGCGCCCGTAATGTGGCTCACCGCTTGATCGAAGAAGCGATGTTGGCGGCCAATGTCTGTTCAGCGGACTTCATCTCACAAAGCAAGCACGTTGGTTTGTTTCGTGTTCACGAGGGTCCGACGCCGGAAAAGAAAGACCTGCTGCGCAACTATTTGAAGGCAGCGGGTATCTCGATGACCATCACTGACGACCCCACGCCCGGCGAGTTTCAGCAGATCGCGCAGGCCACTAAAGACAGGCCGGACGCCCAACAAATTCACGCCATGCTGCTGCGTTCTATGCAGCAGGCGATCTACACCCCAATGAATGGTGGGCATTTCGGTCTTGCCTACGAGGCCTACACCCACTTCACCAGTCCGATTCGGCGTTA
>JAYULP010000228.1:0-1776 GCA_043763445.1 Polaromonas sp. | reverse complement strand
ATGAGTACGTTAGACGCACGGGCGAGCCCGCGAAATACGCAGGAAACCGCCACTGCGAGCGCGGCGTCGGTGCAAAAAACAGCATGAATGCGTCGCTGATTTCACAACGACATCAATTCGCGTCCGAATTGCGCTTCGTAGCGGGTTGTGCAGACCATCCTTAGGGCTGAGCAATGCCGAACTTGAGGCTGTTTGCACGTTCGATCAAAAGTTTCGTATAGGCGCTGGTAATAACAATGACTGACCTCTCCCCCGCCCCAGCCGACCTCTACCAAAGCATCCGTGATGTGTTGCTGCTTGCCCGCACCCAAGTGCGGCAAGCCGTCAACACCGCCATGGTGCAAACCTATTGGCAGATTGGGCGTTTGATCGTTGAGCATGAGCAGGGCGGAGAAAAGCGGGCTGAGTATGGCCAGCGGGTGCTGCCTGAAATGGCTAGGCGCTTAACCGAAGATTTTGGCAAAGGCTTTTCAGCCCAAAGCTTGTGGAACTACCGCCAGTTTTACCTCGCGTTCCCAATTCTCTCCACAGCGTGGAGAGAATTGAGTTGGTCGCATTTCAAGGTGCTGCTGCGGGTGAAAGACGCGCAAGCTAAATCCTGGTATGCCGCTGAAGCCGCAGCGCAGGGCTGGAGCGTTCGGGCGCTAGACCGGCAGATCAACACGCTGTTTTATGAGCGCTTGTTGGGCAGCCAAGACAAAGCCGGTGTGACAGCTGAAGCGGTGGCATTGATTGCCAAAGACGCGCCACCTGACCCCCGCGACTTTATTCGTGACCCTTATGTGCTGGAATTTTTAGGCGCGCAGCCAGACGCTGGGCTGTATGAGCAAGACCTAGAGCAAGGGCTGCTCAACCAGTTGCAAAAGTTTTTAATGGAGTTGGGCAAAGGCTTTGCTTTTGTCGCCCGGCAAAAGCACTTGCGGGTTGAAGGCGAAGACTGTTTTGTAGACTTGGTGTTTTACAACTACTTGCTCAAGTGCTTTGTGCTGGTGGACTTAAAAGTTGGCAAACTCAGCCACCAAGACGTGGGGCAGATGGACATGTATGTGCGGGTATTCGATGCGCAGTTGCGATCAGAAGGAGACAACCCGACGCTGGGGCTGATTTTGTGCTCTGAGCGCAATGCAGCGGTGGCCAAGTATTCATTGCTGGCCGACAAAGCCCAGCTTTTTGCAAGCAAATACCAGCGTTTGATGCCGACTGAAGAAGAGCTGCGGCTAGAGCTAGAGCGTGACCGGGCGCTGCTAGAAAGCGCAGGCGGCCAGCCATGATGGACCTCTCCCCCGTCCAAGCCGCCAGCCGCATCACCGCCCTGCTCGCCGCCCTTGAAAGCCGAACACTCGACTTCAAACGCATCAGCGGCAAACAGGGCCGCATGTACGAAGCCGTTTGCGCCTTTGCCAACACTGAGGGCGGCTTGCTGGTTATCGGCATTGGTGATGCCAAGGCCATGAAGCCGGGTGACAAGCCGCAAAGCCGCCTGTTTGGCGTTGAAGAAAACGCCGAAGGTTTTGACGACTTTCGGCGCGAGCTGCTCAACCGCTTTACCCCTGCCATTACCAAGCTGCACTGGCTGCGCGTGCCTTGCACCTTACACAACGGGCAGCCGGGGCATGTGGTGTTGCTGCGGGTTGAAAAAAGTGACCAAGTGCATTCCATTATTGGCAACGGTACCTGGACGCGCATGGATGCCAGCAACCGTGAGTTAAGCGCCGCAGAAATTGCAGACCTGGCCTACCAGCGCGGCGTGAAAAGTGCCGAAACCTTGCCCATGCC
>JAYULP010000227.1:0-1777 GCA_043763445.1 Polaromonas sp. | reverse complement strand
CTTCAAAGTCAAGCTCGCCGCTGTAGATTGAGCGCCCGCAGATCACGCCTTCGACGCCGTCGCCCTCCACCTCGCACAGCGCGTCAATGTCCGCCATGTTGGACAAGCCGCCCGAGGCAATCACCGGCACAGTCAGCGCCTTGGCAAGGGTGACGGTCGCGTCGATATTGATACCACTGAGCATGCCGTCGCGGCCGATGTCGGTGTAGATCACCGACTCCACCCCAAAGTCTTGAAACTTCTTAGCCAACTCCACCACATTGTGAGCGGTGACTTTGCTCCAGCCGTCGGTAGCTACCATGCCGTCTTTGGCATCCAGGCCAACGATGATGTGGCCGCCAAATGCGTTACAGGCGTCTTTGAGGAAGCCGGGGTTTTTCACCGCCGCAGTGCCAATGATGACGTAGCGCAGACCAGCGTCTAAGTAGCGCTCAATAGTGTCCAAGTCGCGAATGCCGCCGCCGAGCTGCACATCAATTTCCAGACCCACTTCTGCCAAGATTTTTTTGATCGCGGCATCGTTTTTGGGCTTGCCGGCGAACGCGCCGTTCAGGTCCACCAGGTGCAGCCGCCGTGCGCCTTTGTTGACCCACTGCCGCGCCATGGCGGCCGGGTCGTCGCTGAAAACAGTGGATTGATCCATGTCGCCTTGTTTTAGGCGGACGCAGTGACCGTCTTTCAGATCAATCGCGGGGATAAGTAGCATGTGGCAGTTAAAAAAACGATAAAAACAAGTTTAAGGGCACGCGTGGGGTTCGCGCGGTGGGCAGACCAAAGCGGCTTTGTAGCTTCAAAACACGCATGATCACGCAAAAGCCGGCCAGTCTGACAGCGAATCAAGGCTTCCAATGCAGGAAGTTGCGGTACAGGGCCAGGCCCTGGTCGGCACTTTTTTCGGGGTGAAACTGGGTAGCAAAAATATTATCGCGTGCAATCGCGGCTGTAAAGCGTGCGCCATAGTCGGCAAAGCCGACGCTGTGGCGTGCATCAGACGGCTGGGCATAAAAACTGTGCACGAAGTAGAAAAAGGCGTCGTCAGCAATGCCGTTCCATAGCGGATGCGCGGGCCGCGCCTGCTGGACCTGGTTCCAGCCCATTTGGGGCACTTTGTAGCGGCTGCCGTCGCGCTGGTGCTGACCTGCTAGGTCGAATTTCAGCACTTCGCCGGGGATTAAGTCCAGTCCAAAGGTGCCAAGACCGCCATCGCCCGGCCGGCCTTCGGCGCTGTGCGTCAGCAGCATCTGCATGCCAACACACACGCCGAACAGCGGTTTGTGCGCCGCCGCATGCAACACGGCTGGCAGCAAGCCAGCGGCCCGCAGCTCATGCATACAGTCGGCAATGGCGCCCTGCCCCGGCAGCACGACGCGCTCAGCAGCCATCACGTCTTCAGCCCGGGCGGTGACGAGCACCTCGATGCCACTGCCCAGCGCCACATGCTGCACGGCTTGCGACACCGAACGCAGGTTGCCCATACCGTAGTCCACCACCGCCACCGTTTTGGGTTTGATCATCACTTGGTTTGGAATTCAGTTGCTATTATTTTAATAGCAGTCGAGAGTCTAAATACAACGGCCAGAGGATTAAAAGGCTTAAAAATCACGGTTTAAGCCAGTCCATCGGCCTACAGCGAGCCTTTGGTCGATGCAATCACATCAACGGCTCGTGGGTCAATTTCTAGCGCCATGCGCAGCGCGCGTGCAAACGCTTTGAACACGGTTTCGGCCTGATGGTGTGCGTTCTCGCCGCGCAGATTGTCAATATGCAGCGTAACGAA
>JAYULP010000226.1:0-4418 GCA_043763445.1 Polaromonas sp. | reverse complement strand
CCGGCGCAACGGTGGTTGTGCTGCCAGGCGCTGGCAACAAAGTAGACTTGACTGCCATGCTGCTTGACTTGGGAGGGCGCGAAGTCAATGAGCTGCATGTCGAGGCGGGCAGCAAGCTCAATGGGTCTTTGATCAGTGCGGGTCTGGTTGACGAATACCTGGTTTATCTGGCACCAACCTTACTTGGCCCTGGGCTCAGCATGGCGGCTCTGCCTGCGCTCAGCACGCTAAGTGAGTCAACTCAACTGGAGTTTAAGTCGCTTGACCTGCTTGGACGCGATTTGCGTGTGGTTGCGCGTGGCCTTGGCCGCGACCAGTTTTAACGGATCTTTTTGGTGTCTTCGTCCTTGTCGGCCGTGTGCGCTCTGAATCCCTGCGAAAATATGGTGATGTTTACCGGAATCATCACCGGCTTGGGGCGCATCGTCGCCGTCCGAAGCCTGGGCAGCTCATCACACCATGGCAAGCGACTCACCATCGAGACACCAGAGGACTATCTCTGCGATGTCGGCTTGGGTGACAGCATTGCAATCAACGGTGCCTGCATGACGGCTGTTGATATTGACGCTGCACGCAACCAGTTTGCCATTGATATCTCGGCAGAGTCGCTGGATAAAACCAGCGGCTTAGCCCAAACTGGAGTGATTAACCTCGAAAAAGCGCTGCGTGCAAACGACCGGCTAGGAGGACACATGGTGTCAGGCCATGTTGACGGTATTGGCCGGGTGACCTACTTTGCCCAGGTCGGTGAAAGCTGGGAACTGCACATTCTTGCGCCACTGCAATTGAGTAAGTATTTGGCTTACAAAGGCTCGGTGAGCGTCAATGGCGTTAGCTTGACGGTCAACCACGTCGCTGATCAAGCCGATCGGCTGGGCTGTGAAATCCGCATTAATTTGATTCCCCACACAGTCACCCACACGGCGCTGCACCAGCTACAAGCCGGCAGCGAGGTCAACCTTGAAATCGATCTGATTGCCCGCTACGTTGAGCGAATGCTCAACGGCACCCCACTGCCCCAGAGCCTGCTGGCTACTGACACCACCGTATGACCACTGAAATTTCCCCTATTGAAGACATCGTCGCTGAGATGCGAGCCGGGCGTATCGTTATTTTGGTGGACGAAGAAGACCGTGAAAACGAAGGCGATTTAGTCCTTGCCGCTGACCACGTAAGCCCAGAGGCGATCAACTTCATGGCGCGATTTGGCCGGGGCCTGATCTGCCTGACGCTGACGCGGGCGCGTTGTGAGCTGCTGCAATTGCCGCCGATGGCAACCCGCAATGGCGGTAAGTATTCCACCGCGTTTACCGTGTCGATTGAGGCAGCAGAGGGTGTGACCACTGGTATTTCAGCCGCTGACCGTGCCCAGACCATCAAAGCGGCTGTTTCAGCCAAAGCCCAGGCCAGCGACTTGGTGCAGCCGGGCCATATTTTTCCACTTCAGGCCGTCGATGGCGGGGTGCTAATGCGCGCCGGCCACACCGAAGCAGGTTGCGACCTTGCTGGCATGGCTGGCTGCTCGCCGACAGCGGTGATTTGCGAGATCATGAACGACGATGGCACCATGGCTCGACTGCCAGACCTGCGGCTTTTTGCGGCGGAGCATGGCTTAAAAATTGGCACGATTGCTGACCTGATTGAGCACCGCAGCCAAAATGACTCACTGATCGAGAAAATTGGTTGCCGCACACTGCAAACCGCGTTTGGTGAATTCACTGCACACGCTTTTCGAGACACCCCAAGCCAGGGCCTGCACTTGGCTCTGGTCAAAGGCAACTGGCACGCCAGCGAGGCGGTAGCAGCACGCGTGCATGAGCCTTTGTCGGTGCTGGACGCGCTAGAAGTTGGCCGATCCATGCATTCGTGGAGCCTAGACGAAAGCCTTCGCTACACCGCTGATGCAGGCAAGGGCGTGGTCGTGCTGCTCAATTGCGGCGAAAGCGCATCACAGCTACTGGCCCAGTTTGAAGGTACTGCCCGCGCCAGCCAAGCACCGCAACGGGGTCGCATGGACTTGCGCACCTATGGCGTGGGCGCGCAGATTTTGCTGGCCTGTGGTGTGCACAAAATGAAGCTGTTGGGCACGCCTCGCCGAATGCCCAGCATGATGGGCTATGGGCTGGAGACAGTGGGCTACGTTACCAAAGAGGTGCTGCATGCCGCTGCAACGCCGGCCGTGATGGCATCCAACGACTGAAAGAAACCTTTTTATGTTTGGTGCTGACAAAGGCCATGCCGACAAACTTGATGGCAGAAAACTGGCTATTGGCGTTGTGCAGGCCCGCTTCAACGAAGCGGTGACCAACGCTTTGGCTGACGCGTGCAAAAGCGAATTGCTGGCGCTTGGTGTCGAGCCAAAAAATATTTTTCACATCAAAGTGCCTGGGGCACTCGAAGTGCCGGTGGCGCTGCAAGCCCTAGCCGAGAGCGACAAGTACGATGCCTTGGTGGCACTGGGCTGCATTGTTCGCGGTGAAACCTATCACTTTGAGCTGGTGGCCAACGAAAGTAGCCGCGCTATCAACCGTCTGGGCCTGGACTATCAACTGCCGATTGCCAACGCTATTTTGACCACTGAAAACAAGGCACAAGCCATTGCACGCCAAGACGAAAAAGGCCGGGATGCCGCGCGGGTAGCAGTCGAGATGGCAAACACGCTGAAAGATATCCGCTGATTTTTATTGCGTTTTGTTGGTTTTTTCTTCACTTTTCTTCACCGTCTCGCCATGTCTGAATCTCCTGTTAAAACCCTCAAATTGAAGCGCCCGCCGCAAACCCGCAGCGGCCTGACCGACACAGGCGTCAAAAAAGCAGCGGACAAGTCAGCCCGCACCCGCTCTCGGGAGTTTGCGATGCAGGCGCTTTACCAGTTTTTGGTAGCTCGTAACGACGCTGCCGCCATCGACACCTTCACACGCGACTTGGTAGGCTTTCACAAAGCCGACGCTGCGCACTATGACGCGCTGCTGCACGGCTGCATTGCCCAAGCCCAGGCGCTAGACGATGCGATTTTGCCGCTGTTAGACCGCCGAATGGCTGAAATTTCCCCTGTTGAGCACGCGGTGCTCTGGATAGGCGCTTACGAGTTCAAACATTGCCTTGACGTGCCCTGGCGCGTAGTTATCAACGAATGCATTGAGTTAGCCAAAGGCTTTGGCGGCACTGATGGCCACAAATACGTCAACGGCGTGTTGAACCATCTGGCCCCAACGCTGCGCCAAGCTGAGGTAGCGGCTGACCAAAGTCGTTCGCGTTGATGCGGCACCAGCGCGCAACTCAGCCGCGTTTTCTAGCCCAACAGTGCTGATGAAAGTAGCTGCCCGTGCCGAGCGAATTGAGCCGTTTTATGTCATGGAGGTGGCCAAAGCAGCGGCCGCTATAGCCCAAAGCCTAGGGCCTGACGACGAACCAATGATTTTTCTGAACATTGGTGAGCCAGACTTCGCGGCTCCGCCATTGGTGCAGGCCGCCGCCATCCGTGCCATTGCTAGCGGCACCACGCAGTACACCCAAGCGATGGGGTTGCCGGCTTTGCGCGAACGTCTGAGCGCGTGGTACCGCACCCGCTTTAATGCTAATGTCAGCGCAAACCGCATCATCATCACAGCGGGCGCTTCAGCGGCCCTGCAGCTGGCTTGCCTAGCGCTAATTGAAGCGGGTGACGAGGTACTGATGCCTGACCCCAGCTACCCCTGCAACCGCCAGTTTGTCAGTGCCGCGGACGGCCAGGCCGTGCTGGTACCCACCACGGCTGCAGAGCGTTTTCAGCTAACCCGCGCCAAAGTTCAAGCCGCTTGGCGCCCCAACACACGCGGCGTGCTGCTGGCCTCACCATCGAACCCGACCGGCACGTCGATTGCCCCACACGAGCTACAGCGTATTCATGAGTTTGTGCACCGGCAGGGCGGCGTCACGATGATTGACGAGATTTACCTCGGGCTTAGCTACGACGACCATTTTGGCCATACCGCGCTTAACATGCCCGGCGAGCTGGGCCAAAGTGTGATCAGCATCAACTCCTTTAGCAAATACTTCTGCATGACTGGCTGGCGGTTGGGCTGGCTGGTGGTGCCGCAAGCGCTGGCCCCGGTGGTCGAGCGCATGGCGCAAAACCTGTTTATCTGCGCCAGCACGGTAGCCCAGCACGCTGCGCTGGGCTGTTTTGAGCCTGAGAGCTTGGCCGAGTACGAGCGCCGCCGCGCCGAATTCAAGGCCCGGCGTGACTACTTCATTGCCGAGTTGAATCGCTTGGGCTTACGCGTTCCAGTGATGCCAGATGGCGCTTTTTATGCCTACGCGGACTGCACCTCGCTGGCTGAGCGCTGGGGTTTGAAACCGGGCCAGCCCGACGGCACCGGCGGCAGCTGGGACTTCGCCTTTGAATTGATGCGGCGCGCTCACATTGCGGTGGCACC
>JAYULP010000225.1:0-1786 GCA_043763445.1 Polaromonas sp. | reverse complement strand
GCTGATGCACCGGCTGCAGCCGGCGCAGTGCGCTGCGTCAGCACGCTAGCGCCTTTGAGCAGCGTCATGTTGTAGATCACTCCTGGGTGGGGAACGCTGAAGATAAACGGCAGCGCATTGTCATCGTGGTCCACCACCATGGGCGTAAAAGCGTAGTCCACGGTGCCCTGCTCGCCCACGATGCGCAGGGTGTACGGCCCGCCGGTTGGCAGCTGCGCCTCGCCAAACATCGTTTTGGCGGGTTTGAGCTCAGCTTGCCCAGCGTTGACTTGGCCGCTGACCAGCAGCAGTTGCTGCGGGCCGCTGGCAGCTGCTCGAGTGCCTGAAATAACGAATTTGTCGGCCGGCGTGATAAAGGTTTGCATCAGTCGGTAGTTGTAGTCCGAAAACGTCGCGCCGCTGCAGTAACTCATGATGTCGTGGTTGGTGGTGCTGCGTGGGTCAGTGAACACTGCAGTTTTGACGTTGTAGCCCCAAATGTAGCGGCCGGGCGCACCTAAAAAACCGCCGTTGTACGGGTAGGTGGCGTTCACTGGCCCACCGCACGGCGCGTGCTGCAAGTTCAAGTTGTGACCCAGCTCGTGAATCAGTGTTTCAAGTACCAGTTGCGGGTCAGTCGGCAAGTCAAAACCCACAGCGGCGTTGCCACCCACATAGCCTATGCCCACTTGGCCCGAGGTGCGCTTGGGCAAAAAACCGTAGTAATTGGTGTTAGCCGGTGATCCTTCGAGTCGGTAGAGCTCGGCTACTTGAGCCAGTACCGCGGTCATAGCGGCGGGCCAGTCAGTTTCGATGGTGGGCAGCTTGGTGGGCGACAGGTACGCCGCGTGCTTGCGATAGGTCACGCTTTGCAGCGGCATCACGGCCTGCAAGTCGCTGCTGGCGTCTGCCAAGGGCTGCCCTACGGCCGCGTCCATTTGAATCGGCACGGCCATCAATGTCAGCGCTACGCCGCCGCCGACCCGCGGATTTACCACCGTAGCCGTTTGGCCGTTGGCCAAGCTGATGGTTAACTGCATGCCCGGCGTCACCAGGCTTGCGGGCACCATGGCGCTGTAGGCAGTGGTAAAGGATGGCACGTCAGGCACGGTGGCCGCCAGCGCGTTGGTTGGCGGCATCAAGGCCATGGACTGGAGCAGTACACCGGCAGCAGTTTCCACCCGCACGGTGCCCGCTGGCTTGGCCTGCGCTGAGTTGGTGGTGGTGGCATTGACCATCAACAGCACCGCCTTGCCCTGCACCAGCACCAAGGCGCTGTCGCCGCTGGGAAATAAAAGCGACTGGGCCAAACTAACGCTGGCGATGCGCGCCGCTGAAACCGGCACCGGTGCGGTAGTTACAGGTGCAGCGGTCGGGGTCGGGGTCGGTGTTGCAACCACTGGCGTTGCCGCCGCTGATGCCGCCGCTGATGCCGCCGCAACCGGCGCGGGAAGGGCTACCGCAGCGACCGTGCTGTCACTTGCACCGCCGCCACAGGCCGACAGCACAGCGGCCAGGACCGCCGAGACAAAGCTGCTGGGCACCAAACGCTTGGCGCAGAAAGTAGTGAACATAATGATACTTTTTTTAAAACTGGCAACAAACCGCAACATCACCGTAACAATATCGCAAATAAGCTGGGCCCTGAGGATAGTTTTGGAAACCAAATGCAAGCGCGCCGCGGTGAGTGCGGCGGCGCGGCTCAGGCCGCATTACTTGCCGCTGGGCGGCCAGCACAGCCACTGCAACACCGTGCCTACCCTGCCAATTACCCAATGTATTACATTGGCTTTACTACTCCTAACGA
>JAYULP010000224.1:0-4452 GCA_043763445.1 Polaromonas sp. | reverse complement strand
CGGTAATCACGTCGACGCTGGGCCGCTGCGTTGCCAGCACCAAGTGGATACCGGCAGCGCGGGCTTTTTGCGCCAATCGGGCAATCAACTCTTCAATTTTTTTACCCACCACCATCATTAGGTCGGCCAGCTCGTCAATCACCACCACAATGTAGGGCAGCCGCTCCAAAGGCTCAGGCTGCTCAGGCGTGAGGCTAAACGGGTTGTAGATGAACTCACTGCGGGCGGCGGCCTCGTCAAGTTTGACGTTGTAGCCCGCCAGATTGCGCACGCCGAGCTTGCTCATCAGTTTGTAGCGCTTTTCCATCTCGGCAACGCACCAGTTAAGCCCGTGCGCCGCTTGGCGCATGTCGGTGACCACCGGACACAGCAGGTGCGGAATGCCTTCATAGACGCTCATCTCCAGCATCTTCGGGTCAATTAGCAGCAACCGCACATCGCGCGCGTCCGCCTTGTAGAGCAGGCTCAAAATCATGGCATTGATGCCGACCGACTTGCCAGACCCAGTGGTGCCCGCTACCAAGCAATGCGGCATTTTGGCCAAGTCAGCTACCACTGCATGGCCACCAATGTCTTTGCCTAAGCCGATGGTCAGCACCGATTTGGCCTCGTTGTAGACCTGGGAGCCGAGAATTTCGCTCAAGCGAATCGACTGGCGCTTGGCGTTGGGCAGCTCCAGTGCCATGAAGTTTTTTCCCGGAATTGTCTCAATGACACGAATCGACACCAGGCTCAGAGCGCGGGCCAAATCTTTGGCCAAGCCCACCACCTGCGAGCCCTTGACGCCGGTAGCTGGCTCAATTTCATAGCGCGTGATAACCGGGCCTGGCGCTGCGGCGACCACGCGCACTTCGACGCCGAAGTCCTTGAGCTTTTTTTCGATCAGCCGCGACGTCATCTCCAGCGTCTCGGGCGCGACGGTTTCCTGCCGCGCTGTGGCACCGTCGAGTAACGCCACTTGCGGCAGTTTGGAGTCCGGCATGTCGGTAAACAGTGGCTTTTGACGCTCTTTAACAACGCGCTCACTTTTGGCGATGTCGATCGGTGTGGGCTCGATGACCACCGGCGTCGGGTGTTGCACTTCAATTTCAATGCGCTCGTCAACCAGTTTGGCTGCGCGCTGTCGGGCGGCGACCTTGCCAACCGCCAAGTCCTCTGCAATTTCGCGCTTTTCACGGTGCGAGTCGACCCGCTGGTCTATCCATGCGCCGATACGCAAAGCCACATAGCCCCACGAAAACTTAAACACCACCGAGGCGGCCAGCACGCCGGCCACGATGCCCGCCAGCCCTGAGCCCGCAAAGCCGAGCCACTGCGTCGCAAACCGGCCAATGCCGTAGCCCAGAGCGCCACCGGCTTGTCCCGGGAGCCGATACTCAAACCGATACAGGCGTGACCACTCCAGCACGCAACTGGCCAGCACCAATACCAGCAGGCACAGCCAGAATTTTGCGGTTGCGCCGGGCTGTCCGGTTGCGCCTCGCACTGGCGAGCCGCGCAGCCAGCGAGCCAGTGACGACAGCCACCCCCGAGCACCTGCCGCCCACAACCACCAAACTGAAAACCCGAGTGAAAAATAGCTTGCATCTGCCAAAAAAGCGCCAAGTTTTCCGCCCCAGTTTTGGGCTACAGCCAGCGCGCTGTTGGCCGATGCGCCACCGATAGCGCCTGACGTGGACCAAGCCGCGTCAAGTGTGGAGTAGCTGAGCAGCGCGGCAAACCAAAACACAAGCCCCAGCACGCCCAATATTAGGCTGACCTCGTGCGCAAAACGGTGAATCCCGCCGGTAAAAGCATGGGCGGGTAAGTTTCTGGAATTCAATGTGTCGATAGAGTAAGTCATGGAGCGCTCAGGTCGGCGCAGGAAAAAGCAGCACTTTGAGCTTAACGCAGATGGCAGCCTGTGTTGGCCATCGCGGTAGGCTGTAAATGTTGCGGCCGCGCGCCAGTGCGCGGCATTGCGTTCAGCCCAGCGAATGCAGCCGGTCCTTGACCAGCAGGGAGCCGTCTTCACGGGTTTCAATAAAGCCGCGCTCTTCAAGGTCTTTCATCACGCGGCTGACCATTTCGCGGGAGGCCCCGACCATTTTGGCCAAATCTTGGCGTGACACTTTGTCGCGGATCACGGCGCGGCCATCGGTGTCAAGTGTTGAAAACTCCAGCAGTGTGCGCGCCACCCGACCGTACACGTCCATCAAAGCCAGTGACTCGATTTTTCGGTCAGCATGTCGAAGGCGCTGCACTAAGCCCTTCATCACGGCATAAGCCATTGAGCTGTTTTCAGGCAAGCACCGGGCGAACTCGTGGCGGCCAAGAATCAAAGCGTCGGTCTGAATTTCAGCCATGACTGTGGCCGAATGCGGCTCGTTGTCAATCAAGCTCATCTCACCGACATAGTCGCCTGGCCGCATGGTGGCCAGAATGACTTCACGGCCTCGGGGGTCAGTGGCCACTACCCGCGCCCGCCCAGTCAAAATAATCGACAAGGCGTTGGATTGCTTGCCCTGCTCAACAATGGCCTCGCCCCGCTTAAAGCGCCGCTTGACCACCGCAGCGGCTACCGACTCCCCCTGTGCAAGGGTCAGCATTGCAAAAAGCGGAACTCTACGGATCAGTTCAAGATTGGACACCATCGTGGACATAGCACATTCCTTCAAACCGTAGTAGTCACCGTCACTTGCGTGCATTCTTACAATCACTTCTTTTCAAGTGTTGCGTATGCCGTGACTCTACAGGAAAACATTTTTACTCTCACTTGGTCCTTATGATGAATCACGCCAAAGTTTTGATCCTCGGCTCGGGCCCAGCCGGCTACACCGCAGCGGTGTACGCCGCCCGCGCGAACCTGAACCCAGTGCTGATTACTGGCATTGCCCAGGGCGGCCAATTGATGACCACAACAGATGTCGACAATTGGCCAGCTGATGCCGACGGCGTCCAGGGCCCAGTGTTGATGCAGCGGTTTTTAGCCCATGCTGAACGCTTCAACACCAAAATCATTTTTGACCACATCCACACCGTCGACTTCAGCAAGCGCCCCTTCACGTTGACAGGCGACAGCGGGGTCTACACCTGCGATACCTTGGTTATCAGCACCGGTGCATCCGCTAAATACCTTGGCTTGGCGTCGGAAACTGCATTTATGGGCCGCGGCGTCTCGGGCTGTGCAACCTGCGACGGATTTTTCTACCGCGACCAAGAGGTGTGTGTCATCGGCGGCGGCAACACGGCGGTGGAAGAGGCCCTGTATTTGTCCAATATTGCCAGCAAAGTTACGCTGGTACACCGCCGCGACACCTTCAAAGCTGAAGCCATCCTGATCGACAAACTGCATGAGAAAGTCGCCATCGGAAAAATTGAGTTGAAACTTCACAACACGCTGCAAGAAGTGCTGGGTGATGCCGGTGGCGTCACTGGTGTGCGCTTGAAAAGCACGTTAACCCACGCCACGCACGACATTGCGTTGACCGGCTGCTTTATTGCGATTGGGCATCAACCGAACACTGACATTTTTGCCGGCCAGCTGGCTATGAAAGACGGCTACATCATCACCAAAACCGGGCTCCAAGGCTTTTCCACCATGACCAGTGTGCCCGGTGTTTTTGCGGCCGGCGATGTGCAGGACCATGTGTATCGGCAAGCCATTACCAGCGCCGGAACAGGCTGTATGGCCGCGCTGGACGCACAGCGTTTTCTAGAGCAAAGCGCCTGATACGCGGTCTAGCGGCAGCAAGAAGCGCCGCTACACTAGGCTCGGAGCCTGGCTTTTTGGCGCCCCAACGACTTGGACCAATTCTCGTTTCGGGCTATACTCACGGGCTACGCTGGAGTTTAACGGGCGACCGCACACTATTTCAGTATCCGATTTTAACTATTCACGGAGAGTGCGCATGGCACGCGTCTGTCAGGTAACGGGCAAAGGCCCAATGGTGGGGAACAATGTTTCTCACGCAAACAACAAAACCAAACGCCGGTTTATGCCTAACTTGCAGTACCGCCGTTTTTGGGTTGAGACCGAAAACCGTTGGGTGCGCTTGCGTGTCACCAGTTCTGGTCTTCGTTTAATTGACAAAAAAGGCATTGATGCCATCCTCGTGGACCTTCGTGCCCGCGGTGAAGTCTAAGGAGAACCGAAATGGCTAAAGGCGCACGCGAAAAAATTAAGCTGGAATCTACTGCCGGTACAGGTCACTTCTACACGACCACTAAAAATAAGAAAACTACGCCGGAAAAAATGCTGATCATGAAGTTTGATCCGAAGGCCCGCAAGCATGTGGAGTACAAGGAAATCAAACTGAAGTAATTCAGCTGACTGTAGTGCTTTCTTGCTGACAAAAGCCCGTCACATTGTGATGGGCTTTTTTACGTCCGCGCACAACACAAGTAATCGCTAAGCTGGTGGGCGTTGCGTCCGGCCTGTTTAATTGGGGGCGGCGCTTACGCTTGGTGTAC
>JAYULP010000223.1:0-1793 GCA_043763445.1 Polaromonas sp. | reverse complement strand
AAAGTTTTCTCGCCGCACGGGGCTAAGTGAGCAAGGTGGCCCGGCAGGAGTTGGTGCCCCCCAGTAGTACCTCACGGCGTGTGGCGTGGTCTTTGCCGCTGGCTGAACAGAGCAACGCTGCTGCAGCGGTAGTTTGGCGGACTTGACGCTCAGGGCTTGAGCAGTGCGTTCACCGGCTGCAAGTCCAGCTCGGTCAGCGTGCCATTGGCTTGGCGCAGGCGCAGCCCGCCGAGCAGCACGTTGTAGCGGGCTTGCGCCAGATCGCGCTTGGTTTGAAACAACTGGCTTTGCGCATTGAGCACGTCAATGTTGATGCGCACGCCCACTTGGTAGCCAAGTTTGTTGGCGTCCAGTGCGCTCTGGCTGGACAGCTCGGCCGCCTCCAGCGCCCGCACCTGGCCTTGGCCTGAGAGCACGCCAAAGTAGGCGGTGCGGGTGCCCAGCGCTACGCTGCGGCGGGCAAAGTCAAGGTCACTGCGGGCCTTGTCTTTGAGTGACAAAGCCTCACGCAGCCGGTTTTCAATCGCAAAGCCGGCGAACAGCGGCACATTGAACTGCAGCGCCAGTGTGGTGCTGTTGTTGCGCGACGCGCCTGTGAACTGGGTGGTGCCGCTGGGGTTACGGGTGACGTTGTAGCTGGCCACAGCGTCCAGCGTGGGCTTGTGGCCAGCCTCGGCTTTGGCAACTTCCAGCTCGGCGACGTCCAAAGCGCTGAGCGCTTGGCGCACCGTTGGGTGCTGCTGCTCGGCTTGCTGCACCCAGGCGTTGGGCTGCGCCGGCAGCAAGGCTGGCAAGCTCACCGGCTCGGCCAGGGGATGGGGCAGGGTGTCGGCGCGGCCCACCAGTTGGTCCAGGGCAATTTTTTTGACCCGCAGGTCGTTGTCTGCGGCAATTTCTTGGGCTGTCACCAGGTCGTAGCGGGCTTGGGCCTCACGGGTGTCGGTAATGGTGGAGGTGCCGACCTCAAAATTGCGCTGGGCAAACGCCAGTTGCTCCGCCACAGCCTTTTTTTGCGCTTGCACGAAGGTCAAGGTGTCTTGCGCGGCCAGCACATCAAAATAAGCCTGGCTGGTGCGGATGATCAAGTCTTGGCTGGCGCCGTCGAGCTGGGCGCGTGACTGCTCAACGAGCTTGAGCCCTTGGTCATAGGCTGCGCGGTTGGCCGGCCGATACAACGGCTGGGACGCCGACAGCGTGGCCGTCTGCGCATTCAAGGAGCGCTCAAACGACGGATTGGTATTTTCAAAAGCAGTGCGCGAGACGCCCGCGTTGAGCCCCACTGTCGGCAGCAGCCCGGCCTCGGCTTGGTCGGCCCGGGCTAGGTTGGCCTCAAACAGGGCGCGTGCTGACTGAAAGGCCGCGTCAAAGTTGCGTGCTGACGCATACAGCGTGACTAGGTTTTGGGCCTGTGCGCTGCCCGCAGCTCCAAGCAAGCTGAGCACGGCCCCGGCGGACAAACGACGCGCGCGGCAAAGCAATTTCAACAACTTCATTTTTAGGTGCCTTAGTAAAGGGGAACAGTCGCGTCGAGCTGCTGCGACCACGCGGCAATGCCGCCCTGCAGGTTCACAACGTCAGTAAAGCCGCCATGCGCCAGAAAGTGGGCTACCTGCTGGCTGCGTATGCCGTGATGGCACAGGCAAGCCAAGGGCTGGCTGACATGGAGCATGGCTTGCAACTCGGCCAGCCGGCCAGGCAGCTCGCGCATCGGGATGTGCAGCAGCGTAAAGCCGTCTGGGTTGACAGTGGCGGTTTGCACCTCCCAGGCTTCCCGCACGTCCAGCACCACGGGC
>JAYULP010000222.1:0-4462 GCA_043763445.1 Polaromonas sp. | reverse complement strand
ACGTCAGCTCGGCCAAGCTCGCTAGCGGGACCATTCAAACTTCACTGTTCGCCGCCACCGAAGAGGCCCGAATTCCCGACGCGGTGGCAATTCAGTTGGCCGAGATTTTCTCAGCTGACATCGACTTTCGCCGCGCTTTGCGCAAAGGCGACCGCTTCAATGTTGTGTACGAAGCGCTAGAGGCCGACGGCGAGACGGTGCGCTCGGGCCGCGTGCTGTCGGCCGAATTCGTCAACGACGGCAAGTCGCACCAAGCCATGTGGTTTGAGCCCGCCGGCAAAGATACAACGGGCGCGCTACAAAAAGGCGGCTACTACACACCGGACGGCCAAAGCCTGCGCCGCGCCTTCTTGAGTTCCCCAGTCGAGTTTTCACGCATCAGCAGCGGTTTTTCGATGCGGCTACACCCGATTTTGCAAACTTGGCGTGCCCACTTGGGCACTGATTTTGCCGCTGCCACCGGCACCCCAGCGCGAACCGTTGGCGACGGCACGGTTGAGTTTGCGGGGGTCCAAGGCGGCTACGGTAACGTGGTGTTCATACGGCACCGCAATGGCAACGAGACGGTGTATGCCCATCTCAGCAAGATCAATGTCAAGGTGGGCCAGTCAGTCAGCCAGGGCCAAACCATTGGTTTGGTCGGCGCCACCGGTTGGGCTACCGGTGCGCACTTGCATTTTGAATTCCGCGTTGGTGGCGCGCAGCAAGACCCAATGAGAATTGCCCAGCAAAGCAACACCACACCAGTGCCAGCTGGCTTGATGCCGCTGTTCCGACAGCAGGCCGCTGGCGCAAAAAGCCAGCTGCAAGCAGCCGCCACCATCCGTCAGACCCGCGCCGAATAAGGCTGCTGCCCGCGTCATGGCCGCGCACTACATCGGCTTGATGTCGGGCACTTCACTGGACGGCGCTGACGGTGTGTTGGTGCGCTTTGCAGGCCCCAACGAGCGCCTTGAAGTGCTGGCCACAGCCGGTGAGTCCTTTTCGGCCAAATTCAAAGCCGAACTGCTAGCACTCAATACATCTGGGGTGGACGAGCTACACCGCGCTGCCTTGGCGGCCAGTGAGCTGGCACAAATTTATGCCCGCTTGGTTCACCGCTTGCACGCTGACGCCGCACAAGTTTTGGGTGTACCTGCCGCAGTTGCCGCGATTGGTGCCCACGGCCAGACAGTTCGACATCGGCCTGACGGGCATGCTGGCCAGCCGTACTCGGGCTACACCCTTCAGCTCAACAATCCGGCGCTGCTGGCAGAGTTGACGGGCTGCACCGTTGTGGCGGACTTTCGCAGCCGCGACGTGGCGGCTGGTGGCCAAGGCGCGCCCTTGGTGCCCGCCTTCCACCAGCAGCTGTTTGGCCGCCTTGGGGCCGATGTGTGGGTACTCAATATCGGCGGCATGGCGAACCTTAGCATCGTGCCGGCTACCGAGCGGGTCCACGAAAATGTTTTGGGCTTTGACTGCGGCCCTGGCAATTGCCTGATGGACGCTTGGTGCCGCCAACACACTGGCCAGCACTTTGACAACAACGGCAACTGGGCAGCCACCGGCAGGTCAATACCCGCCCTGCTGGACAAGCTGCTGGCAGAGCCTTACTTGAACGCGCCGCCGCCTAAAAGTACTGGGCGTGATTTGTTCAGCACTGACTGGCTGGCGCGACACCTCGCCCCATTTGCTCAGGCGCACCCGGCTGACATCCAATACACCTTGACCGAGCTCACGGCGCAAGCCTGTTGCCGCAGCTTGGCTGCCTACCAGCGCGCCTCGCAGGACCAGCAGAAAACGCTGATTGTGTGCGGTGGCGGTGCGTTTAATCAGCACCTAATGAGTCGCCTGCAAGCGGGTTTGCCGGGCGTGGCTGTGCTGCCATCGAGTGACTACGGCTTGGGGCCACTGCAAGTCGAAGCTGCCGCCTTTGCGTGGCTGGCACGGCAAACAATGCAACGTCGGCCAGGAAATATACCCAGCGTGACCGGGGCCACCGGTGCGCGCGTACTGGGTGCAATTTATCCTGCGTGAGTCGCTCGAACATGGCGCAGTGCGCAACAAAAAGCCGCCTACAGGCGGCTTGGGGTGCCAGAGCCGTCCGCTGGGTTACTGCGCTCAGGCCGAAAAGCTCGACCCACAACCGCAGGTGCTGGTAGCGTTAGGGTTTTTGATCACAAACTGTGCCCCTTCAAGGTCGTCTTTGTAGTCAATTTCTGCGCCCACTAAATACTGGTAACTCATGGCGTCAATCAACAATGACACCCCGTTTTTCGTCATCGTGGTGTCGTCGTCGTTGGTGATTTCATCAAAAGTAAACCCATACTGAAAGCCGGAGCAGCCACCGCCTTGAACGAAAACGCGCAGCTTCAGGTCGGGGTTGCCTTCTTCTGCAATCAAATCGGCTACTTTGGCAGCAGCGCTGTCAGTAAAGACAAACGGGGCCGGCATTTCGGTGTGAATATTTTCTGCAACTGCACTCATTGGGAACTCCGTTCTGCAATCGAGCTAAATGCCCGTACCGCTAAATATTACAACAAATTGACGACCACCGGGGGTAAAGGCAAAGTCCAGCCCTAGGGATCGTCAACTCAGCTCACACCGATGTGGACACCCGCCGCCGGCGTCAAACCAGGTTCTTGCGCAACTTCAAGCGACGCTACACACTGAAGTTAACCGCTGCCTTTCGCGCTTGTATTTGGGTGGGTCTGCGCGCTTTGCAAGGCAAATTCCCTTCGGGAAGTGCCTCAGCTTGGGGCCCCAAGCACTCCAGACGCTCCAGACGCTCCAGACGCTTGAACAGGCTATGTCACACCACTGCTGGTGTTAGACAGGTCTGCGAAACAGCCTTGCTTGCAACCCCTTGAAGCTCGTTGAGACTCGTGGGCAAGCGCAAAACTCAGCTCGCCACCTTTGGCGCAGATGTCTTTCGCAACCTTGCTAGCTCCTGCTGCCAATTCGCACGCTAGCATAAGGCGCAGGCCTTCCCACCGCACCGACACCCATCGCCATCAGGCTTTTTATTGGTGGTTGCGTTTGTCCAATGTCGCGGGTGCTGCAAAAAAAGGCGGCGCATAACTGCTGCGTCGCCGGCGAACTACAGCCAAAACACTGGTCGGCCTGAGCAGCGCGACCTTTCATAGCTGTTGCGGTGACAGCGCGAGCAGCGCTGGCAAATCAACAACGCTTTCAGCGCAGCAGCATTGTTTGAACCCCAACGCCGCTGGCCACGGCTTTTCAGCTAAAGCAGCCCCAGCAGTAAATTTAAGTCGCCGTTTGACGTTTGACGTTTAGCGCACCCTTGTTTTCAGTCAGCTAAATCAGCGTAGCTGTGACGATCACTATCGCGGGCCAAAGGCATCCGGCTGAAATGTAAAGCCTCGTGCGCCATTCGCCATAAAAAAAGCCGCCCTGCTTGCACTTGGGCGGCTTGTAGCGTAGCTGGGCGAGTTATCGCTTACTGAACTGCTTGCGGCGGCGGGCCGACCGGAAGCCGACCTTTTTACGCTCGACTTCACGCGCATCACGGGTCACAAAACCGGCCTGGCTCAGCGCCGGCTTGAGGGTTTCGTCGTAGTCGATCAGTGCGCGGGTAATGCCGTGGCGAATCGCACCGGCTTGACCGGACTCACCACCGCCGTGGACATTGACCATGATGTCAAACGTCTCAACATGGTTTGTCAAGAACAGCGGCTGGCGCACGATCATGATCGAGGTTTGACGGCCGAAGAAAGCCTGGATGTCGCGGTCATTGACCGTGATTTTTCCGGTGCCTTTTTTGATAAACACACGAGCGACGCTGGACTTGCGACGACCAGTGCCATTGTTCCAATCACCAATCATTTGGCCAACTCCTTGATTGCGTTGGCAGACATGCCAGCGATTTCCAGCACTTTGGGCTGTTGGGCGGTATGGGGATGCTCTGCACCGCCATACACCTTGAGCTTTTTGATCATGGCGTAGCCCAGTGGGCCTTTTGGCAGCATACCCTTGACCGCTTTTTCCAAGGCGCGACCGGGGTGCTTAGCCTGCATGTCACGAAAGTTGGTGGCAGTAATGCCGCCCGGGTAGCCGGAGTGACGGTAGTAAATCTTGTCAATCGATTTGGCACCGGTCACGCGCAGTTGCGCGGCATTGATGATGACAATGTAGTCACCGGTGTCGACGTGAGGCGTATAAATGGCCTTGTGTTTGCCGCGTAAACGGAGAGCAACTTCGCTGGCTACTCGTCCGAGGACCTTGTCGGTCGCGTCAATCACAAACCACTCGTGCACCACGTCAGCGGGTTTCGCGCTGAAGGTTGTCATGAGTTTGTCTTTTTAAAAAAGGGTTTGTCGGGCTCTTTTCTGCGGTCGGCGTTCTTCTGATGAGAACCTCTTAGGCAGTTTGGGTGTCTTCGCCGCGGAGCCACGGTAGCGCTGCGAAGCCATTGAGTATATGAAAAATCAAGGGCTTGCGTCAATTTTCGCGCTGTTTG
>JAYULP010000221.1:0-11310 GCA_043763445.1 Polaromonas sp. | reverse complement strand
CCGAGTTGCTGGCTGCGTCAACCGAGCAGCTGCGGGAAATCCGTGAAACTGGTCAATCCGTTTTGGACATGGCCTCACGCATCAATGAGGTGTCAGCGCAAGCGCAGGAGTCGTCCCAAGTGGCGCGCCAGTCGTTGTCCGCAGCGGAGACCGGTTTGCAGGCGGTGCAAAACGCGATCGGTGGTATGAACTCCATCCGCGACCAGATTCAGGAGACTTCCAAGCGAATCAAGCGGTTGGGTGAGTCGTCGCAAGAAATTGGCGAGATCACCGAGCTGATCTCTGACATCACCGAGCAGACCAACGTGTTGGCGCTAAATGCCGCCATTCAGGCGGCATCAGCCGGTGAAGCTGGACGCGGCTTTTCAGTAGTGGCCGAGGAAGTCCAACGGCTAGCCGAGCGCTCCGCTGACGCGACTCGTCAGATTTCAGCGCTGGTCAAGGCTATTCAAACCGACACCCAAGATGCAGTAGCTGCGATGGAGCGCTCAACACAGGGCGTGGTGGAGGGGGCTAAGCTGTCAGACAACGCGGGCACCGCATTAACTGAGATTGACCAAGTGTCGCGCCGTCTAGCGGAGCTGATTGAGCAAATTTCTGACTCAGCATCGCGTGAAGCCGCTTCTGCGAACGTCGTTGCCGGCAATATTCAGCATATTTTCGCTGTGACGGAGCAAACCGGCGAAGGCACACGTTCAACAGCGCAGCAGGTGCGTGACTTGTCGAGGATGGCAGAAGACCTCCGCCAGTCTGTGTCGCGGTTCAAAATTGCTTAACCGATGTTGTAGGTCGGCTCGCGTGTCTTGATTTTTCTGAATTAGTTTGTCACTTATGCAATCCAACGCTACCCTTCCCAACGCTGCAGTGCAAGACACCAGCCTTCGCGACCTTGGGCCTCTGGCCTGGGTACTCGATGAGCTGCGTAAATCGCTTGAGAGTGCATTCAAAGCGCTCAGGCGGTTTGTAAGGGAAGCAGACGCGGCGCGCGAGTCAGACCTGCCAGCCGTTGATACGGCTCAGCTACGCGTTGCGCGGCAACAGCTGCACCAAGCAGTTGGTGCGCTTGAAATGGTAGGGCTTACCGAGCCAGCGTTGCTACTTCACGCAATGGAAGCGGTGGTACAGCGCTTTTTGCAACATCCCGAGAGTTGTACCAAGGAGTCCGCATTAAAAATAGAGCGTGCTAGTTTTGCTTTGACGGAGTACCTCGCTGGTCTGCTGGCTAACCGTTCAATTTCAGCGGTATCGCTTTTCCCGCAGTACCGCGAACTGCGCGAGTTGGTGCGAGCTGACCGCATTCATCCCGCCGATTTGTGGGATTTTCAGTGGCGATGGTTGCCCCTGACGGTCGGGAAAACTGTACCAGCGCGTGACTATAGCGCGGAGGCCAGAACAGTGGTGGACTTGTGCGTGCTGCAGCTAATGCGCGGCAAAGCACCGCAAGCTGCGCGGGATATGAGCGAGCTTTGTCTTGCGTTTGGTGCCGCTCACGCCGACCTGCATGGCAGGACATTTTGGGTTATTGCTGCTGCAGTTTTCGAGGCCTTGGCGCACGATTTGCTCCCAGCTGACTTGTATGTCAAGCGTGTAGCTTCCCGTGTGCTGATTCAATACACCGCTTTGTCCAAGGGTAATCCGGCCGTTTCAGAGCGTCTTGTGCTGGACTTGCTGTTTTTTTGCGCCCAAGCGAAGCCTGGCTCAGGCGAAGCAGCCAAAACGCTGCACAGCGTTCGGGCAACCTACGGGCTCAGTCAGGCGCACGCGGTAGATTACGACGCGGTCCAGTTCGGGCGGTTTGACCCGGCACTACTGGCCCAGGCACGCAGAAGAATCATCGTAGCCAAAGAGATGTGGTCATTTTTGTCGGCGGGTGATTTGAGTAAATCAAAAGCCGTCACCGACCAATTTAGCCTCGTGGCTGACTCTTTGACCAAGCTCCACGCGCCAAGCGAGCCATTGGCGCAGGCGTTGAGCCATGCGGTTGAAACGGCGTTGGCGGCAGGCAAGGCGCCGCGTTCAGAGCTGGCAATGGAAGTGGCTACCTCGGTGTTGTACTTGGAAGCGGCATTTGAGGACCTGGACCCCAATGACTCGCAAATGACCGGGCGCATGGCCAATCTCGCTGAGCGGCTGGAAAAAGTCCGCTCTGGCGGTAAACCGGAGCCGCTACAGGGGTGGATGGAAGACTTGTACCGCAAGGTGAGCGACAAACAGACGATGGGCAGCGTGGTGGGCGAGTTGCGGGCCTCGCTAAGTGAGCTTGAGTCTTCACTGGATTTATTTTTTCGTGACCCACAGAACCGAGCGGCACTGGTTGCCGTGCCGCGCCAGATGGCGCAAATGCGTGGTGTTTTGTCGGTTCTTGGGCTAGAGCAAGCGGCGCTTGCGGTGCTGCGTATGCGCGACACGGTGGAAGGTATGCTGACAGCGGAGCCAGCGCCAACACCGGCTGAGTCAGCCACTACAGCCGAGCAACTGGGCAACAGCATTGGCGCGTTGAGCTTTTTGATTGACATGCTGAACTACCAGCCGGTGTTAGCTAAACAATTATTTGTCTACGACAGCGACAAGGGTGAGTTGAAGCTTCTCATGGGACAGGCGCAAAAAACCAGCGCTACTGCGCCGGACGTGGCGGCCAGCACGGATGTTTTTTCTGCAGAAATTCGGTCACTGGTACAGGACGCAGACGCTGGTAGTGAGCGCGTCGAGTTGACACAACGCCTTGACCAATTGGCTACCGATGCTCAGTTGGCTGAACAACCGGCAATGGCTCGAACGGCGTCTGAAGCGGCTGCCGCATTAACTGACGATCAGTCAATGCTTAGCGCTCAAGCATTGACAACGCTGGCTGCCTCGTTTGCGCCAGACCAGTTGCCTGCCGTATCCGCAGCAGTTGCAACTGACCTTGAAGAGGACGACCTGCAAGATATTTTTCTTGAAGAAGCACGGGAAGTCGTTGCTACTGGCCAGGACGCCGTCAACTCGCTTGTAACCGAGCCCGAAAATCCAGCACATTTGACCGTACTCAGGCGTGCGTTTCACACGCTCAAGGGAAGCGGCAGGATGGTGGGTTTGTTTGAGTTCGGTGAAGCCGCTTGGGCGTGCGAGCAGTTACTCAACAGCTGGCTGGCAGAGCAAAAAACTGCAGACGATAAGTTCATTGCGTTTTGTGCAGAGTCGCTGACGCAGTTTGCTGCCTGGGCCACCGACATTGAGCACAACCGTGCGCAGTCCTGGTCGGCGCAGCCGTTGCGCGCAAGCGCAGAGGCACTGCGGCTGGGCTTGTCCGCTGTGCCGCTGGTGGCGGTCCTTGCAGCCGTGCCGCCGTCGGCACCAATTGATTTTTCGGATATCGACTTTTCGATTGCCGTCGCTGCAGACCACACAGACGTTGAGGTGGCGGATATTGCTCAGCCGCTGCAAGCGGTGTCTGCCGCAGCTGAAAATTCGGCCTCAGTTGCAGAGTTCGACTCCGGCTCGCGTGAAGAGCTGTTTGAGTTCGAGCTACCAACAGTGCCCACCGCTAAAGCCGTACTTGATTTGCCAGAGCTTGTCCTAGCCACGTTTGCAGTGCCTGCGGCGACGCTGCCAGATGCGGCAGTTGAAGTGGCATTTTCGTTTGACATACTGCCGGACGATGCGGCCGAAGGAGCGGCGCAAGCCGCCAGCCAAGACGACGCGCTGCTCAGCGCGGGCTCCGCGATGCGGGAAATACCTGAGGCTGTTCAGAGCGACGCGCTGCGCGACCTTGAGTTTGATGCAGACAGCGCTGACCTCATTGAGTTGTCCGACAGCGAGTTTGACGCCCAGTTCCTCGCTGACTTTGAGCTAGTTGATGCGCCCACGGCGACCAACGAGCCGGCTGACGTTGCTCTTGAGCTTGTTGAGTCTCCAAGCGTTGGCGCAGAGCGTTCAGATCAATTGGCTGCTGGCTATGACGACGCAAAAGCCGCTGCCCAAGCGCTGCGCGGCGAGCTGGACAGCACCGCTGCGCCAGACCACGCCTTTGACAATGCGCTCGCGGCAGCGGTACCCGCGACCGCTGAGCTGTCGGACTTTGCTGAAGATGAGCAAACCAAGGTTATTGGATCGCTGCGAATCAGCATAGCGCTGTACAACATGTACTTGAACGAAGCTGATGAGTGGTCACGTCGTCTGGTCACTGAAGTGGCGGAGTGGGTGATGGAGCCGTATCAAGCAATTGGTGAGTCCGCAGCAGCACTCGCGCACTCGCTGGCAGGTACTTCGGCTACGGTTGGATTTTTTGCGCTGTCAAATATGGCGCGCGCACTGGAGGCGGCGCTTGAGCGTTCTCGCACTCACCACGCACCCAATGTGGCGCTGCACGGACAAGTTTTCATTGAAGCGACCGAAGATATTCGCCGTTTGCTTCATCAGTTTGCAGCGGGGTTTCTCAAAGAGCCTGATCACGAATTGCTGGCGCAACTGAAAACACTTGAGTTTCCTGACTTTTTAAGTCAAGTGGATGCGGATGCGGATGCGGTTGACTCAGTCCTTGGGTACGGCGACATTCACGCGGAGTTACCGGCCGGCGACAGCGACCTCGACCAAGCCTTTGACCAAGGCAGCAGTAACGACCGGGCGATGACCAGCGACAGTGAACTGAGCGGCGACAGCGAGCGTTTTTTTGCTGGCGACGACCTTACTGCGCCCCCAACGGCGCTGCCTGTGCCTTTGGTTCAGCCGTTTTTGCCGCCCATGTCACGCAACACGGACACTCAGCCTGGGTTTGAGCTGCCGCTGGATGTCGACGATGACATCGACGCGGTGGACGCCATCGACTTTGAGTTGTTCCCGATCTTTGAAGAAGAAGCGCTTGAGCTTTTGCCACAGCTCGGTGGCGCGCTGCGCCAATGGTCTGCGCGACCCGACAACCAAAGTGCACGCAACGAGGTGTTGCGCGGGCTTCACACACTCAAAGGCAGCGCTCGCCTAGCAGGTGCCTTACGTTTGGGGGAAATGGCGCACCGCATCGAGTCGGACATTGACTACCTCGGCCTGCGCGTGAGCAACAGTGCCGAGTTAGAGCCCTTGCTCGGGCGGTTCGATGCAATGCAGTCGGTTTTTGAAGCACTTCGGCACCCAGTAGCCGTTGATGAGTATTTCCCTGCAACGGTTGAGCGAAACACTGCCGCTGTCAGCGAGCGGCTTGAAGCCAGCACGGCACCGCCACCGTTGGCAAACGCCGTTGACAACCGTGCGGAGCACAATGAGCGGGCGACGACTGGAACCGACTTGGCCGGCGGTGTGGTGTCGTCTTCGGCGCGCCGCATCGACATTCCAGCGCCGCAGGCTATGGCGTTGCAGCCGCTGCGGCAGTCATCTAGCGCGACCATTCGGGTGCGTTCGCAGTTGCTCGACCGGATGGTGAACCAAGCTGGCGAAGTAATGATTACCCGCTCACGTTTGGAAGCTGAATTGGGCCAGCTACGCTCAGCCTTGGGTGACATGGGCGGAAACCTAGAGCGCTTGCGCCAGCAGCTGCGAGACATTGAAGTTCAGGCTGAAAGTCAAATGCAGTCGCGGCTAGCGCAAGCTAAGGAAGTGCAGGCAGCGTTTGACCCGCTTGAGTTTGACCGCTTCACACGGGTACAGGAACTCACACGCATGATGGCCGAATCCGTCAATGATGTGGCCACCGTCCAGCGTACCCTGCAGCGTACTGTGGATGCCACGGAGGACGATCTGGTCGCCCAGGGCCGCCAAGCGCGCGAGTTGCAGCGTGACCTGCTGCGTACCCGCATGGTGGAGTTTGAAAGCATTTCAGACCGCCTGTATCGGGTGGTACGACAGGCGTCCAAAGACACCGGTAAACAGGTACGGCTTGATTTGTTGGGCGGCACCATTGAAATGGATCGGGGTATGCTGGACCGGGTAACCCCGGCGTTTGAGCATATTTTGCGTAACTGTGTAGCCCACGGTATTGAAAGCCCGCAAGCGCGCCAAGCGGCAGGCAAGGACGCGGCAGGCTTAATCACGGTGCATTTGAAGCAAGAAGGCAACGACGTTTCAGTCGATTTCAGTGACGATGGCAATGGTTTGGATTTGGTGCGTATTCGCGACAAGGCACGCGGGTTAGGACTCATTGAGCACGGACAAGAAATCGACGACCGGGAGGCCGCTAACCTGATTTTCTTGCCCGGTTTTTCAACGGCTCAACAGGTCACTGAATTGTCTGGTCGCGGTATCGGTATGGACGTGGTGCGTTCCGAGGTCAATGCTTTGGGCGGAAGAATCGAAACGCTGACAACGCAAGGGCAGGGAACTCACTTTAAGTTGGTGTTGCCGCTGACCACCGCTGTAACCCAAGTGGTGATGATTCGGGCGGGCAGTTTGTCTGTTGGTGTGCCTGCCAACGTGGTGGAAACCGTGCGCCGTACCTCGGCAGCTGAGCTGGCCGCGGCTTACCGCTGCGGCGCGCTAACGGTAGCCGGCGAAGAAGTTCCGTTTTTCTGGTCTGGTGCGTTGCTCCAAGCGTCACAGCAGTCCGGCGAGGTGCAGACAAAAACGACGCCAGTGGTGATTTTCCGCAGTGCAAACCAGCGCGTTGCATTGCATGTTGACGAGGTCTTGGGCAACCGCGAGGTGGTAGTTAAGAACTTAGGGCCTCAGTTGTCTAGATTGCCCGGCTTGGCAGGCATGTCTGTGCTGGCGTCCGGTGCCGTCGTGTTGATCTACAACCCGGTTGCGATGGTTGCGGTTTACGGCCAGCAAGCGCTCAGCCTAACGGTGATGCCGTTTGCGGTCCCGACAACGGCAGCGGGCGGGAGCGCGGACAACACCAGTGGCGTAAAGCCGCTGGCGACGATGCCGTCAGCACCACAAGCCCCCTTGATTTTGGTGGTGGACGACTCGATTACGGTTCGCCGTGTCACGCAGCGTCTGCTGCAGCGCGAAGGCTACCGGGTGGTGATGGCGGCGGACGGCCTTCAAGCGCTGGAGCGTTTGCTCGACGAGCGGCCCTCGGTGGTGTTGTCCGACATCGAAATGCCGCGCATGGACGGCTTCGACCTGGCACGCAACATCCGAGCTGACGCACGGCTAGCGGGCTTGCCGATTGTGATGATCACCTCCCGTATCGCGGAAAAACACCGCGAACACGCCATGTCGCTCGGTGTTGACCACTACCTTGGTAAGCCCTACTCTGAAGAAGAGCTGATGGGTCTGGTCAGGCAGTACTGCGCGGCTGAAGCCCTGTCAGCCGCTTAAAAGCGAAAAAGTGCGAAAAAAGGAATAAAAAATGCACCAAGCCCGCGCAGTTGCTGCACAAGCTGCTATTATTTACGTAGCAATTTGCGCGGCAGTCTTTTTCACAACAGCATAGCGGCCTAATGTCAGGGCGCGAGCGGCGTCGTGAGCAACGATGGGCCGGGGGTAGTTCTCGCCCAGCACCACATTTGCTGCCGCCAACTCCGCCGGGCCGGCCAGGTGCGGGCAGTGCACTGCCTTGTTGGACAACCGCGCTAGCACCGGCAAATAGCGGCGAATAAATTTGCCCTCAGCATCGAATTTTTCGCTCTGGCTGGTGGGGTTGAAAATTCGGAAATACGGCTGCGCATCGCAGCCCGAGCTGGCGGCCCATTGCCAGCCGCCATTGTTTGCCGACAAGTCAAAGTCATTGAGTTTTTCGGCAAAGTAACGCTCGCCCCAGCGCCAGTCAACGCCGAGGTCTTTGACCAAAAAGCTAGCGGTAACCATGCGCAGACGGTTGTGCATGTAGCCGGTTTGGTTAATTTGCGCCATGGCAGCGTCCACCAACGGGTAGCCAGTACGCCCGTCACACCAGGCCTTGAAATGCTCAACTGCTTGCGGGCCGGCCTCCCACGCAATGGCGTCATATTCCGGCTTGAACGCTTGGCCCGCAACATGCGCAAAGTTGCTCAAAATTTGCGCGTAAAAGTCCCGCCAGATGAGCTCGCTGAGCCAGGTGGCTGCGCCGTCGTCGCCGCGCTGGTGTCCCGCCAGCGCGTGGCGTGCCATGTTGCGAATCGACACCGTGCCAAACCGTAAATGCACTCCCAGATAGCTCGGGCCTTTGACCGCCGGGAAGTCGCGGCTGTCTTTGTAGCGGCTCATGCGCTGCAAAAACTCATCGAACAACGCGGCGCCGCCAGCCGAGCCCGCCGCAATCTGGAGGGACGACAGATTGGTTTTTTCAAAGCCCATGTCGGCAAGCGCTGGAATGGACGGGCCGAGGTCGGTGGGAACCTTCGCCAGGGCGGCTGCGTGTGCTTCAACCGGATGCGCGGCCAAGTCGGCATCGGTGATTTTTTTGAGCCAAGCGTTTTTGTAGGGGGTAAAAACGGTGTAAGGCTTGCCTGCCAGTGTCAGCACCTGTTGGCGCTCGAAAATAACATGGTCTTTGAAGGTGTGCAGGGCGATGTGCTGCCGCGTCAAGGCGGCCATGACTGCGGCGTCGCGTGCCAATGACTGGGGCTCGTCGTCGTGGTTGGCAAATACCGCATTGGCATGCAACTGCTGTGCCAGCGCTGGTATGGCTGTGCGGGCGCTGGCATGTTGCACGATAAGGCCGGCGCCTGCTGCGCCCTGCTGCAAGGCCAGCTGCGCTAGCTGGCCCTGCAGGTCAATGAGTGAGCCATGAATAAACTCAATCCGGCGGTCAGCCGGCGGCAATTGGCTCAAAATTGAGGTGTCAAAGATGAACACGCAAAACACCTGCTCGCAAGCCGCGAGGGCCGCTGCCAAGGCGGCGTTGTCTTGTGCCCGTAAATCACGCCGGAACCACATCAAACCGGTTTGGTATTTCTTTTGCATACGCTGATGGTAGCGACTTGCAGCGCGTTGTTAAACCCTGCGGGTAACACGTCAGCGCGTAAAATCACACCATGCTGCAGGACCAGACCGCCACCAATTTCACCCACCATTTTTTAATTGCCATGCCTGGACTAGCCGACGCGTGCTTTGCAAAAAGTGTGGTGTACCTGTGTGAGCACACGGAACGGGGTGCTCTGGGGCTGGTCATCAACAAGCCAAGTGACATCAGTTTGAAAAAGTTATTTGACAAAGTCGAGCTGACTCTGGCGCGCGCTGACCTGGCGCAAGCGCTGGTGTTTCAGGGCGGGCCGGTTCAAACTGAGCGTGGCTTTGTGCTGCACGAGTCGATGATGCCGGGGTTGGAGGCGGTGTATGCCTCGACCTTGAGCATTCCGGGCGGCGGTTTGGAGATGACCACCTCAAAAGACGTTCTTGAGGCCTTGTCGAGCGGTGCAGGGCCGAAAAAAGTGTTTGTCTCGTTGGGCTATTCGGCTTGGGGCGAGGGCCAGCTGGAGTCCGAAATTTCCGACAACAGCTGGCTAACGGTTGCCGCCGACATTGCAGTGATTTTTGACACTCCGGTGGAGCAACGCTATGACAAGGCGATGGCACTGCTGGGGCTGCAAAGCTGGATGTTGTCGCCCGATGTGGGCCACGCGTGAGCCGGCTGGCGTCCTTAAACTTGGCACCGGGGCGGTCGCCGCAAACTTTTTTGGCTTTTGATTTCGGGCTCAAACGCACCGGAGTTGCCAGCGGTAACTCGCTCACGCGGACTGCTACTGCCCAAGGCTCAGTGGTGGCCAGCGCTGCCACCCGACTGCAGGCCGTAGCTCAGCGTGTGAGCACTTGGCAGCCCGATGCATTGGTAGTGGGAGTGCCGTTTCACCCTGATGGCGCACCGCACGACAACACCCTGCGGGCGCAAAAGTTTGCGCGCCAATTGCGTGCACGGTTTGGCTTGCCGGTGTTTGAAGTCGATGAGCGCTACAGCACGACTGAAGCGTTGTCGCTGGGCGTGCAAGATGCAGACGCGGTTGCAGCGTGCATTATTTTGGAACAGTTTTTGAGGGGATTGCCATGATTTTTCGGTGCTCACTTCGCTCAAGGTGCCGGCGATGAGCAGCTTGACGCTTGACGCGGAGGCGCTGTACTTCGAGCTGCTTGCCGCCATGCGCTTGCTGCTAGCGTCGCTGCCGCAGGCGCCGATGCTGGTCGGTGTGGCGTCGGGCGGCGTTTGGCTGGCCGAGCGACTGCATGCTGACCTGGCACTGCCGGGGCATGTCGGCGTGCTGTCGTCGTCCATGCACCGGGACGACTTTTCCAAGCGGGGCCTCACGCCAGGCGCACAAACCCAGCTGCCGTTTGACGTTAACGGGGCGCACTTGGTGGTGGTTGACGATGTGCTCTACACCGGCCGAACCGTGCGGGCTGTGTTGAACGAGCTTTTTGACTATGGCCGCCCTGCCAGCGTCAAGCTAGTGGTGATGGTAGACCGCGGCGGGCGTGAGCTGCCGGTTTACGCCGACTTGGCGGTAGTGCGGGTGTCATTGCCCGCCACGCAAAGCCTGGAATTGGCTCAGGACGCTGCCGGACGATTCAGCCTGGACGTCCGCAGCAGTTACCCCACGGTGGCTTAAGGCCTGCCGCCACTTCAAAAAAACATGCACGCCTGAGGAGCCCTGACATGCTGTACCGACGTAACCCCCAACTCAATAAAAATGGCGAGCTGATCCATCTGCTGTCCATTGAAGGCTTGCCCAAGGCAATTTTGCTGCACATTCTCGAGACTGCTGGTAACTTTGTCAGCGTCAGTGACCGGGAAGTCAAAAAAGTCCCCTTGCTGCGCGGCAAAAGCGTGTTCAACCTGTTTTTTGAAAATTCCACCCGCACCCGCACTACCTTTGAAATTGCCGCTACCCGGCTGTCGGCTGACGTCATCAACCTCGACATTGCCCGCTCGTCAGCGTCAAAAGGCGAGTCGCTGCTGGACACCATTGCCAACCTCAGCGCCATGGCGGCTGACGTGTTTGTGGTGCGCCACAGCGAGTCTGGCGCACCCTACCTGATCGCGCAGCATGTGGCCCCGCATGTGCATGTGATTAACGCTGGTGACGGCCGCCACGCGCACCCCACCCAAGCGCTGCTCGACATGTTCACCATTCGGCACTACAAAAAAAACTTCCACAACCTAACGGTAGCCATCGTGGGCGACGTGTTGCATTCGCGGGTGGCGCGCTCGGACATTCACGCTTTAACCACGCTGGGCTGTGCTGAGGTGCGCGTGGTGGGCCCCAAAACGCTGGTGCCCAGCGACATGGCCCAGATGGGTGTGCGTGTTTGCAACACGCTCGAAGAGGGCATTCGCGGCGTTGACGTCATCATCATGCTGCGGCTGCAAAACGAGCGTATGGCAGGGGCGCTCCTGCCGAGCAGCCGCGAGTTCTTCAACAGCTTTGGTTTGACCGAAGAAAAGCTTCGGTGGGCCAAGCCCGACGCCATCGTGATGCACCCTGG
>JAYULP010000220.1:0-4496 GCA_043763445.1 Polaromonas sp. | reverse complement strand
GGCGCAAAGTGCGGGCTGACGGTTACCGCGTCGCCCTGGTAGGCGCCTGCACCAAAACCGGGGTACC
This sequence comes from Polaromonas sp., assembly GCA_043763445.1. Classification (GTDB taxonomy): domain Bacteria; phylum Pseudomonadota; class Gammaproteobacteria; order Burkholderiales; family Burkholderiaceae_C; genus Polaromonas. Next base: position 4,429 of record JAYULP010000220.1, on the reverse strand, counting down.
CAGCCAAAATTCGCTGAGCCAAGGCCAGACTCTGATCCGCTCGCAGCACCGCTGAGGTAAAGCCGCTACGTTGCATTTGGGCCAACTGGTCAGCGGTGACGTCGCCAGTGGCTCGGATATCGCCCTGAAAACCCAACCGGCGGCGCAGCAAAAATGCTTGGCTGAAGGCGCGCCCGTCGCTGAATTTAGGGAAGTTCAGCTCAACACAGGCTACACCCGTCAAATTTAATTCACGCGGGTCTAAATCATTGCCCAAAATGACAGTTTTTAAGTCATTTAGGCCGCTAGCCGTTGTATTTAGTTCCTGTACAGCTATTAATTTAATAGTATTTTTTGTCATTGGAAGTGCGCTGCTCAGGCGGCGAGTTCAGCCGCTTGCGGCGCGGTGGCAGACAGGCGCACGCTGTTGGCGGCGGCTTTGAAGGGCTCTGGCCCGACGCGTTTGAGCGTGTCGATGAAGGTTTCAGTTTTGACGCCCAGCTGTTGGCGCTGTGCTTTGTAGGCACCCAGCACGGCCTCAATGACCTCGGGCACCTCCGCTGCGGAAAACGACGGCCCAACGACCTTGCCCACCGCCGGCGCGCCTGACAGCGTTGAGCCGTCCGAGCCGCCTAGCGTGATTTGATACCACTCTTTGCCATCTTTATCGACGCCAAGGATGCCGATGTGGCCGCTGTGGTGGTGGCCGCAGGAATTGATGCAGCCGCTGATGTGCAGGTCGATCTCACCCAAGTCGTGCAACTCGTCCATGTCTTGGTAGCGCTGGGTAATGGCTTCGGCCAGCGGCAAAGAGCGGGCGTTGGCCAGCGAGCAAAAGTCGCCGCCAGGGCAGGCGATCATGTCCGTCAGCAGGCGCACATTGGCACGCGCAAATCCGGCTTGGCGGGCGGCGCGCCACAACGCGACCAGTGAGCTGGCTTGCACCCAGGGCAGTACCAGGTTCTGGTCGTGCGTGACACGCAACTCGCCAGCGCTGAAGGTGTCAGCCAGCTCGGCGGCGGTGCCCAGCTGGTAGGCGGTGGCGTCGCCGGGGTACTGGCCCAGCCGTTTGAAGGACAAAGTGACGATTCGCAGCGCTGGGTTTTTGTGTAGCGCTACGTTTTGCTTCAACCAGCGGGCAAACTCGGCTTGATCTGTTGCGTCCAGCGCCTCGGCAGGCGCCGCGTTGGGTATGGCCAACACTGGCGGCACAAAGCAGGCGGACACCCGGTCCAGCTCGGCTTGGGTGATGGTGTGCGGTGCGCCGTCGAGGTCAACAATAGCGCGGTACTCGGCTTCAACCTGGTCAACGAACTGCTGGCCTTCAGCCTTGACCAGAATTTTGATACGGGCTTTGTATTTGTTGTCACGACGGCCAAAGCGGTTGTAGGCCCGCACGATGGCTTCGATGTAGTTTAGGACTTGTGCCCACGGCAAAAACGCGCGCAGCGTGGCACCCAAAATTGGTGTGCGGCCCATGCCGCCGCCCACCAGCACCTTAAAGCCTAGCTCGCCGGCGTCGTTTTTAATCAGGTGCAGGCCCACGTCATGCCAAGCGGTAGCAGCGCGGTCTTCGGCTGCGCCACTGATAGCGACTTTGAATTTGCGCGGTAAAAAAGCAAATTCCGGATGCAGCGTACTCCACTGGCGCATGATTTCGGCGAACGGGCGAGGGTCCGCTATCTCGTCCGCTGCAATGCCCGCACGCTCGTCACTGGTGATGTTGCGGATGCAGTTGCCGCTGGTCTGAATGCCGTGCATGTCCACGCTGGCCAGCAGGTCCATCACGTCGGCGGCTTTGTTCAGTGGAATCCAGTTGTACTGCACGTTTTGGCGTGTCGTGAAGTGGCCGTAGCCTTGCGTTAGCTTGGAGTGCACCGATTGGCCATTTTTCAGTGGCACCGGCCCGAGTGTGTCTTGGGTGGCAATGGCGTCAGCAAACAGCGCGTCATCGGGTTTGTCAAAGTCGCGTGCGATGGTGCTAAGCACCCGCAGCTGCGCGCTGGACAGCTCGCCGTAAGGCACGGCTACCCGCAGCATCGGCGCATAACGCTGCACGTACCAGCCGTTTTGCAGTCGCAAGGGTAAAAACTCCTCATCGGGCAACTGCCCGTCCTGCCAGCGGCTGAGCTGGTCACGAAACTGATGGGCCCGGGCGCGGACAAACTGGCGGTCAAATTCGGTGTATTGGTACATGAGCGGGTACGTGGGGTGTACGGGAAAAAGGCACGAGGGTGGCTTAAATGCGAAGCGTGAAAGCTAGACCGTAGAGTTTAAGGGCCAGCTTACAGGGCAATTAGCTTAACGCCGGCGTAGGCCAGCAACACCGACAACAGCGAGCGGATCACCCGCTCTGGCGTTTTGTGCATTAGCGTAGCACCCAGCCAAATGCCCGGCAAGGAGCCCGCCAGTAACTTAACCAGCAGCGGCCAGTCCACCGAGCCAATTGATGCATGGCCCAAGCCGGCGACCAGCGTCAGTGGCACTGCGTGCGCAATGTCGGCCGCAACGATGCGCGGCAGACCGAGCGCTGGGTAGAGCAACATCAAGGCCGTCACGCCAATTGCTCCGGCACCAACCGAGGTCAGCGTCACCAGCGCACCAATGCCCGCCCCAAAAATCACTGGCAACGACCAGTGACGGGGGCGCGTCGGCTGCAGGCGCTGCTCGGCAGTGGCTGAATCGGTGCCCGCTTTGCCAGCAATTGCCTTGTAGAGCGTGGCAGCAGCAGTTAACAACAAGGCGATGCCCAGTGTGGTGGTCATCGCCGCTTGCGTCGCTGCACTGGTCGCGCCGAAGTGCTGCAGCGCGTACAAAGTGAGCAGCGACGCTGGCACGCTGCCCGCCGCCACCTGAGCCACGACGGGCCAGTCAATCAGCTGGGCACGCGCTAGCTGCACGGTGCCGCCCATTTTGGTGAAGGCCGCAAACAGCAAATCGGTGCCAATGGCCAGGTGCGGCTTTACCCCAAAAAAGAAGATCAAGATAGGGGTCATCAACGAGCCGCCGCCGACACCCGTCAAGCCGACAATCAGGCCGACCGCAAAACCTGCAAAAACAAAAACAAAATCATGCATAGCTCAGGAATGTAGCCAGCCTTAGTACCAATCCAAAGGATTGATTTATTGTTCGCTTATGCGTTTTGTTATATAAAGACCGGTTTTTTGCAGCTAAAAGCCCAGTGGGTGATGAGTTCGGTGGTTATTTATATGCTATCAATAATATAGCTATACAGGCAATTAACATAAGGGCATAGGTTGAATATCGTCTAAAAATCGTTCAGGAATCCAGTCAGCAGGCGCGGCGGGTAGGGTGGTGCGGCTAACCGCGCGGTTAGCCGCTAAATTTAAGTGCCTGCCGGTGACGGCGGTGGGGCTGCAGTCGGTGCAAAGGCCCGCGCCAGGCTAGCCTCAATTGGCCAAGGCTCACCTTGCCACTGTGCTGCCAGTAACTCGGCGCACAGCGCTGCAAAACTCAGGCCGCGTGCACCCATGCCAGTGCAAATCCACAGGCCTCGGTCGGGCTTTCCCAACGGGCCAACCGATGGCATTCGCGTGGGCGTGGCACAACGCACGCCGGCCCACGCCTGCACTTTGGGTGCTGGCTGGCCCGCCTGCAGTTGCTGTGCCAACACGGGCACCAAGGCGTGCAGACGGTGCAGGTTGTGGGCATCGTCTTTGGACTCGCACGCTAGCGCACAACGGTCACGCTGAAAACTCGCACCTGTCATCCACGCCAGCGGGCTGCATGCCTGACCGGGCGACGCCAGCGGCACGCGGGCCAGCAGATGGCCGTGGCCATTGACCGGAAATGCCGGCAGCGCCTGGGTGTCCGAGCTGGTTTCATCGCCGTGGTACGCCCACGTTACCTGACCGCGAATCGGCTGCAATACCAGCGGCTGAGCGGCGTGTGCCAGCGCCAGCGCCGCTGTCGCATGACCTGCAGCCAGCACCACCCGGTCGCCCCGCGCCAGCTCTGAGCCGGCGCTGTCCAGCGCCAGCCACTGGCCACCTAAGCGCTGTAAGCGGGCCACGCTGCAGCCACCTTGCCACTGCACGCCGGGTGTCGCCAGCCAAGCGTTCACCAGCTGCGCTGGTTTCACCCAGCCCGCGTGAACATGCCACAAGGCCGGTGCCGCGTCGTCGGCGCTCAGGGCGCACGCCGCGAGTTGCGTGGCACTGGCCTGGCGTGCCCAGTCAGCTGCCGGCACCGCGCAAGGCCCCTGTAGCCACGCCGCAGGCCGCTGACGAGGATGCGTCAGACAGCGCTCCAACACGCCAGTGATGGCGTAGTCCTGGCCCACTTCAAGCAACGCTGCTGCTTGCTGAAGTGTGACCCGGATGCCCGCGCGCGACAGCCGTGACAGCCGGCTGTCGTCAGGCGAGACATGTGGCGCCATCACCCCTGCAGGCAAGCCGGAAGCGCCGCTGGCCGGTGTTGCAGCGCTGTC
>JAYULP010000219.1:0-1811 GCA_043763445.1 Polaromonas sp. | reverse complement strand
CGCTTCAGTTTGTGCAGGCCCTGCCTCGGGCCGCTCAGAGCGGGCAAAGGTTTGACGTTTGAGCTGGCCCCGCCAATGATCCACCCACTGACCAGCTGGCATTATTTTGGTGCCGGGCCTGCACTATTTCAATGCACTGGAAGAGCGCACCAGCTCAGGGCCAAGCTTGACGTTGAAAGGCGCCAAGCCACGCAGCAGTGCGGCAAACGCCGAGGCCACCAGCGGCGGCGCGCCTTTGACACCGAGCTCAATATGGCGGCCAAACTCAGGATGCTCTACGCTTGGCAGGCTGAACACTTTGATGCCCGGATGCACCGCCTCAAGCTGAACCATCAGTGGCGTCAAGGCAGCCTCCATCGAGCCGATAACAATGACGGAATGCTCGGCAAAAGCTGCACTTTGGTGCAGCTTTAGGTAATGCGTATCGAGCAGCCACGCGACCATCGGCCAGGCCATAACCGGAAAACCTGGCAAGAAATGCACCGCGCCAGCGCCCGCCGCACAGCTAAAGCCGGGTATTTTGTTGTACGGGTTGGGAACAATGCTGGCTCCCTGCGGAAACCGACCCATGTCAAGCCGGTGAATGTTGTCATGCCGTTGGGGGTCAAAGGCGGTGCCTTGCTCTTTTGCGGTGTCCCTCATGCGCTCTGTGATGAGCACTTGGGCTTGCGGGTGCAGCGCTAGCCCACACCCCAGCGCCCGCGCTGCACACTGGCGCGTGTGGTCGTCAGGTGTCGCGCCAATGCCGCCGCATGAAAACACCACATCGCCCGAGGTTCTTGCCGCGGCGAAAGCGCGCACCAGCGTTGCGGTAATGCGCTCGGGATCGTCGCCAACGTAGTCGGCATAGCTCAATGACAGGCCGCGCTCAGACAACAGTTCAATGATTTTAGGCAGGTGCTTGTCAGCACGCTTGCCCGAGAGAATCTCATCGCCAATGATGATGAGACCGAAATGAGTGGTCATGGGTAAAAGCCTAGTGGCCCAAGTTGCTAAAGCTCGCCCGCTTGCGGCAGCAGCGCGGGGCCGGTGGCAAGGGCGGCAAAGGTATTTGTCGCCGGCGCAGCAAGCGGGGCCGGCTTTTGCGCCTCCAATGCCTGACGGCGTTGGCGCAGCTCTACCAATGCAGCCAGGCTGTAGTGCGCAAACCACAATGACGAAAATGCAAACACCAGCGTGTACGCCCAGATGGCAATCGGCACCAGCAGCGGCGCCATTGCCACGAACAGCGCGCCAGAGGCCCAAATCAGACTTGGAGCCGCCCCCAAATAGCCGCTCAGCACACCAATGCCCAACAACGCGGCTTTGTTTTCTTTGAGTATTTGAGCCCGCTCTTCTTGGCTGGCATGGTCGGCTAGCGCGTCATAGGACATCACACGGTAGCTAAGCCAGCCCCAAATCAGCGGTGGCAAAATCAAAATCAGCGGTGGAATCAGCCAAAGCGGCATTGAGATAACCAACGCAAAAACAGCCAACAGTGTGGAGCCCAGCGACCACAACAGACCCATAGCCAATGAGCCGCCCTTTTTACGCGCCAGCGCCGGGAAACGGCGGTCAGCCACCAACGCGACCATGGCCGGCGTCATGAACACCGCCACAAACAGCAACGAGCCAATGACGACCACTGGGACGGCCAGAAACAGCAGCAGTGCCGGCGCCAGTACAACCCGCAAATTACCCATACCCAGCGCCTCAAGCCAGCGCACTGCGCCGCCGAGCAGCTCGAAACTCTCCAGATAGCCTCGCACTGCAGCTAGCGCTGCATCCCAAAAAAAGTAGGCCGAACCCAATGACAGCACGGTCATGACGAG
>JAYULP010000218.1:0-1812 GCA_043763445.1 Polaromonas sp. | reverse complement strand
CATACCGACCCACTGCCTCGGGGCGCGACAGCTCGGCGGCATCACGCATTGAGCTGTACCAAGCATCGCGCTGCATGTGGTTGCCCTTGCCAGCGATGGGCGCTACTGAAATGCTGTGGCGCGAACTGGCGTAACCGCCGCGAAACCCTCGGCTGTGCGCGCTAAAAAAATGGCTTTGCTGCGCCGACACGCCAGCGCCTTCGCTGTTGGTGATCAAGCGGCTAGTTTGTAGCGCGGCAGCTTCGCACTGCAAAGCAAGCTGCGCGGCGTCCTCTGAAGTGATAGCCCAAGGGTGAAATAAATCGAGCTCCAGGTGGTTGCGCGCAATGTCTTGCTCGTCAGGCAGCCCGGAGGTCTCGTCATCGGCAGTGAACTTGGCGATGTCGTAGGCCGCTTTAACGGTTTGCTTGATCGCAGCGGTGGAAAAGTCGCTGGTCGAGGCATTGCCTCTTTTTTTACCGACGTACACGGTAATACCTAGAGACTTATCACGGTTACGCTCGACGTTTTCCAGCTCGCCTTTGCGCACGCTTACCGACAAACCGCAACCTTCTGAGGCCTCAGCCGCTGCATCACTGGCACCGAGTTTTCTAGCATGCGCTAGCGCCGTATCGACCAAGGCCTCGAACTGGTCTTTAGAGTAACTAAAGCCTTTTTCAGGCGGATTAGCGGCGTAGGCAAAGGACGTTGCAGCGCCTGGCTTGGCGCCAAGTGCGGTTTTTGGGGCGCTTTTAGGAGACTTTGGGTTCATATGGGTAGCTATGATACTGACTGCTATGAACATCAAGACACTCAAGTCCCAGAAACTCACCGCCAGGGCCGCGGCCAAAGGCTACTGGTCAAACGGGCGTTACGTCAAACCCGAAGAAATTGCGCTCGAAGAAGTAGGCCCGCCCAGCAAAACCCAGCTCAAAGCCGAGGCCGACGAAAAGCAGGCGCTTGGCGAAGCCTTGTTGACGCTGCGGGCTGACCTGATGGCTCGGCTGGAGTTGCCCGATAAGTTGCTGCTAGCGGTTGCCGAGGCCAAGAAAATCACCAACTTTGAGGGCAAGCGCCGGCAAATGCAGTTTATCGGCAAGCTCATGCGCCCACTGGACGCGCAGCCGATCAAGGCCGCCATTGACGAGCAAGCCAATGGCTCCGTGCAGTTGACGCTGCAATTGCACTTGGCCGAGCAGTGGCGTGACAAACTCGTGGCCAATGACGAAGCCCTGAGCGCCTGGCTGGTGGACTACCCCACCACCGACGCGCAGCAGCTGCGCGCCTTGATTCGTCAAGCCCGCAAAGACGCCAAGCCTGAAAAGCCGCAAAGCATGGGCGAGGCACCCCGCCATGCCAAGTCTTACCGTGAGATTTTCCAGCTGGTCAAAGAACAAATGAAGGCGCGAAATGCGTCGGCGGCTAGCCAAGCCCACCCGACTTTTGAGGGCGACGATGGTGGTGGTGACGTCGCTGGCCAGAGCGAGCCAGCGTGATCCACGCACTTGACGCCGTCAAAATCGGCATTGTTTCGGTCAGCGACCGGGCATACGCCGGTGTTTATGTTGACCAGGGGCTGCCGGCGCTCAAAGCCTGGCTGGGCCGCGCACTGCGCAACCCCGTCACGTTTGAAGAACGCCTGATTCCAGACGAGCAGGGCGGCATCAGCGCAGCATTGGTCAGCCTAGTCGACGCCGGCTGTGCGCTGGTGCTGACCACTGGCGGAACCGGTCCCGCGCTGCGGGATGTAACGCCAGAGGCAACGCTGGCGGTGGCCGACAAGGTAATGCCCGGCTTTGGCGAGCAAATGCGTCAAATCAGCTTGAAGTTTGT
>JAYULP010000217.1:0-4514 GCA_043763445.1 Polaromonas sp. | reverse complement strand
CTGAAAACGGGGTGGACGTCCACCACAGTGCGGTGCAATACGTTCAAACCCAGCTTGGCTTGCAGGTGTGTGCCATTGCCCGACTGGACGATTTGCTGGACTATCTGGCGGCCGAAGCAGATGCCGCGTCACAAACCCAGCATGGCGCTGTGCTGGCTTACCGCCAACGGTATGGCGTGCGCTGAGTTTTTTCGCCGTGGTCGGCTTTATCAACAGGGGTTGTCAAATGGTGTGGTCTTGTCATCTCACGGTGGTTTGAGCACCGTGCTGGCGTCGCCCTACGCTGGCCACGCTGTAATGCGGCGCTTCGTTTTAGCTGTGTGCGCTGGTGCGCTTTTGTTGTTTGGCACTGCGATGCAAGGCGCCTGGGCTCAACATATATTTACCTGTGTGGACGCCAATGGCCGCAAAATCACCGCTGACCGGTCTATCGTGGACTGCCTTGACCGCGAGCAGCAGGAGCTGAGCCGCTCAGGTATGGTGTTGCGTAAGCTTGGCCCCACCATGACGATGCAAGAGCGAGCGGCCCAGGAGTTGGTTGACAAGGCATTGGTAGCCGAGCAACTTCGCCTGTTAGACAACAAGCGCCGGGATCGTGCCATGCTGTCGCGCTACCCGAATGTCGGCGTTCATCACCGCGAGCGCAACGCCGCGCTGTCGGTGATGGATGAGCTCACAGCGTCGTCCATCAAACGCTCGCAGGAGTTGACGCAAGAGCGCGACGTCATTGCCCGCGAGATGGAGTTTTATGCCAAAGACCCCTCCAAAGCGCCGTATTCGCTGAAAAACCGGCGTGATGGCAACGTCCTCAGCTTGCGCGAGCAACAGACTTTTGTTGCCAACCAAGCGCTGGAAAAGCAGCGTCTGAACAAGCGCTTTGACGACGAGCTGGAAACGCTCAAACCGCTGTGGGCACGCAGTGGCAGCGCAGCAACGCCAGCCCGCTAAGCGCCCCGTGGTCAGCCGTTAGGCGTCGTCTCCCCGGCTAGCTAACGGAGTCGTTGCTTGAGCAGCGCGTTGACCTGCGCTGGGTTGGCTTTGCCTTTGGTAGCTTTCATGGCCTGACCCACCAGCGCGTTCAGGGCTTTGGCGTTGCCGGCCCGAACTTCCTCGACGTTTTTGGCATGGGCAGCAAGCACGTCGTCGATGATTTTTTCGAGCTCACCGGTGTCGGACATGGCCTTGAGGCCTTTGGCGTCGATTACGGCGTCAACATCGGTGCCCTCGCTGGACCACAGGGTGTCAAACACCTGCCGCGCGGCGCTGTTGGACACGGTGCCGTCAGCAATCCGGCCAACCAAGGCGGCCAGTTGATTGGCGCTGACACTTGAGTGCGCAATGGTTGTGGCCTCGGCGTTCAGTCGCCGCGACAACTCGCCGGTGATCCAGTTGCTGGCCAGTTTGGCCTCGCCGCTGACCGCTGCCACCGCCTCAAAATAAGCGGCCATAGCTACGCTCTGGGTGAGCTGCCCCGCGTCGTACTCGCTGAGGCCGTAAGCTGCCACAAACCGCGCCGCCATCACGCGTGGCAACTCGCTCATTTCGGCGCGTGTTTTTTCAACCCAGTCGCGGCTGATGATCAGGGGTGGCAAATCTGGGTCTGGAAAATAGCGGTAATCGGCCGCGTCTTCTTTGGTGCGCATGGCGCGGGTCTCGCCGGTGTCGGCGTTAAACAGTACCGTGGCTTGCTCAATGGCGTGGCCATCTTCAATTTGCTCGATCTGCCAGCGCACCTCGTAGTCAATGGCCTGCTGCATGAACTTAAAGCTGTTCAGGTTTTTGATCTCACGGCGCGTGCCTAACGCTGCGCCCGGCTTGCGCACGGACACGTTGGCGTCGCAACGAAAGCTGCCCTCTTGCATGTTGCCGTCGCAAATGCCGATCCAGGTCACGATCTTGTGCAGCTCCTTGGCATAGGCCACCGCTTCAAGGGCTGAGCGCATGTCGGGCTCAGTCACGATCTCTAGCAGCGGCGTGCCGGCGCGGTTCAAGTCGATGCCGCTCTGGCCAATAAACTCGTCATGCAGCGACTTGCCGGCGTCTTCTTCTAGGTGCGCGCGCACCAAGCGGACCGACTTCTTCTGGCCCTCCAGAAAAAACTCGACGCTGCCGCCTTGCACCACGGGAATATCGAACTGGCTGATCTGGTAGCCCTTGGGCAAATCAGGGTAGAAATAGTTTTTGCGGGCAAACACACTGGACTCGGCAATATGGGCGTTTACGGCCAAGCCGAACTCAATGGCGCGTTGAACTGCGCCCTTGTTCATTACCGGCAGCGCGCCAGGCAGTGCAAAGTCCACAGCCGAGGCCTGAGTGTTTGGCGCGGCACCAAAGGCGGTCGAGGCACGGCTGAAAATTTTCGACTGGGTGGTCAGTTGCGTGTGGGTTTCAAAGCCGATGACGACTTCGTAGCCCCGGACCAACAACGAAGCGGGAGCTGTGCTCATGCTGCGCCTCCTGGGGTGCGTAAGTGCCAATCCGTTGCCATTTGAAACTGGTGTGCCGCACCCAGCAGCTGGGCTTCCTGGAAGTAGTTGCCAATTAACTGCAAGCCCACCGGCATGCCGTGCGCGCCAAAACCGGCAGGCACACTCATACCGGGCAAGCCCGCCAGGCTGGACGACAGGGTGTAGATGTCTGCGAGGTAATTGGCCACCGGATCGTTGGCGTTTTCACCGAGCTTCCACGCCACTGTAGGAGCGACTGGGCCTGCAATGATGTCGCACCGGGCGAAGGCTTTTTGGAAGTCCTCAGCGATCAGGCGACGAATTTTTTGTGCTTTAAGGTAGTAGGCGTCGTAGTAGCCATGGGACAACACATAGGTGCCAATCATGATGCGGCGTGTGGCTTCATCGCCAAAGCCTTCGGAGCGCGACTTTTTGTACATGTCGTTCAGGTCGCCGTAGTCAGCGGCCCGATGCCCATAGCGCACCCCGTCAAAGCGGGCCAAGTTACTGCTCGCTTCAGCCGGCGCAATCACGTAGTACACCGCAATGGACAGCTCGGTCAGCGGCAGGTCAACATCGACCAGCGTTGCGCCCAGCTTTTCATACTCGGCCAAGGCGTGGCGCACCGCGTTGAGCACGTCCGGGGCACACCCCGCCCCAAAAAACTGCTTCGGAAGACCGATTTTTAAGCCTTTTAGTGGGCTGGCCGTTGTCTTTACTGCCTGAGCTGCTATCAAGTCAGAAGCAAAATTGACAACCGGCAAATCCAGCGAGGTGGCGTCACGGTCCAAGTCGGGGCCGGCCATGGCGCACAACAACATGGCGCAGTCGAGTGCGCTTTTGGCCATCGGCCCGGCTTGGTCTAAGCTCGACGCAAAGGCCACAAGGCCATAGCGTGAGCAGCGGCCATAGGTCGGCTTGATGCCGGTGATGCCGGTCAACGCAGCGGGCTGGCGAATTGAGCCGCCGGTATCCGTGCCCGTGGCGGCAGGCACCAGCCGCGCCGCCACGGCGGCGGCGGAGCCACCCGACGAGCCGCCCGGAATACGGCTGACATCCCAGGGGTTAAGCACCGGGTGGTAGGCGCTGTTTTCGTTGCCGGAGCCCATCGCAAACTCATCGCAGTTCAGCTTGCCGAGCGTCACCATGCCCGCGCCGCCTTGGCCTAAGCCGAGCTTGGCGACAACCGTGGCGTCAAACGGGCTGCGGTAGTGCGCCAACATTTTTGAGCCGGCGGTGGTCGGGAAGTCGCGGGTTACCAGCACATCCTTGTGTGCCAGCGGCACGCCCAGCAAAGCGCTGCGCTGGCCTGCTGCACGCCGACGGTCGGCTTCTTTGGCCTGAGCCAGCGAGATGTCTGGATCGGTAGCCAAAAATGCGCCCAGCGCGCCGTGCGACGCGATACGACTTAAAAAGTGTTGGGTCACCTCGACGCTGGAGACCTCGCCTGCAGCGAGCTTGGCGCTCAGCGCGGCCACACCTAAATCATGCAGATCACCCCGACTCATTCAATCACCTTGGGAACCAGAAACAGGCCACGCTCAACGGCCGGCGCGCTGCGTTGGCTGAGCTCGCGTTGATTGGTCTCGCTAACAATGTCATCGCGCAGGCGCAGGGCGACCTCGCCCAGCACCGCTACTGGGTGGGCCAACGGCGTAACGCCGTCGGTGTTGACGGCGGCCATCTGCGCTACCAGTGCGAAAAAGCCATTGAGCTGGCGCAGTGTGCGTTCAGTCTCATCGGGCCGCAGTTCAAGCCGCGCCAAATGGGCGACACGTTCAATGTCGTGGTGGGTCAGTGCCATAGAGGTCAAAAGTTAACAAAAACACGAAAAAAACAGCCAGCGGGCGACTGGTGCAAACCGCGTGGCAGGCTTGAAAGTGCGCTTTCAGCCAAGCGCGAGCAAAAAGGGATGCGTTATTATCGAGCTTTTGGCGTGTAAGCCCCACCATATGTGCGTTATCGGCGCTTTTTGGGCTTGAATTGGCTCAATGTGAGCTTTCTCCAAATGTGCGTCCGTGTTTCGGCCACAGCCCAATTGTTGACGAAGCCGCATAGCCTGTGTAC
>JAYULP010000216.1:0-1819 GCA_043763445.1 Polaromonas sp. | reverse complement strand
GGCTCGACGGCGCTGGCAACGTCAACCCTTGGGACAACGCCGCCACCGCGGGCGACATTGCTGCCGACCTGAGCACGGCACTGGCCGGCAGTTGCGCGGCGCTGCTGTCTTGCATGGCCGCCGTTCCCGTGTGGCGGCGCTGGGCACTGTACGAACGCCCACCAATGCAAGGCCCCCATGAGCATGCCGCTAGCCGGGTGGCGCTGGTTGGTGACGCAGCCCACCCGATGCGCCCCTACCTGGCCCAAGGGGCTGGTATGGCGATTGAGGATGCCGCAGTGCTGGCGAGCACTCTGGGTGCTGGCACGTCGGCGGCTGACGTGCCAGCTGCGCTGCAGCGCTACGCGCACGCGCGCTGGCAGCGCAACGCCCGGGTGCAGGCCCGAGCTCAGCGCAACGGGCAAATTTTCCACGCCACCGGCCTTGTGCGTTGGGGCCGGGACACGGCCTTGCGGCTGCTGGGCAAGCGCTTGCTGGACATGCCCTGGTTGTACGGCACATCTTGACGGTATCAAGCCCTGTGCACCACCGCGTGCCGATGCACTCGCGCTGGTCAGCGCCGCGACTTGTTCGCCGCGCGGGCAGATCACCCAGCGGTACGTGGACGGACGGCCGGCCACCCCGCGCCAGCCGGCGAAAAGCGGTTTAGACCACGGGCCACATCACGGCCTGAACAGCGCTGACTGTGTTGCTGTTGCGACAATGCCGCGCAAGCGGTTTTTTGTCGATGTAAGCAGCCGGCTAGGCCGGTCAAGCCGCTCGGTCTGGCAGCCCTTGGAACTATGAAGCAATTGTCATTTTCAAAATCTTCACTACCTTTGAGCTGAAACATCAAGCTAATTCAATTCGGCGCAGACCGCTAATGTGGCGGCCGGCAGCCACTAGCTTGCCTTGCGCGAGTTGCCCCGCTGCAAGCTGCACACCCCCACCAACGCAAAGAACATCTGTGAAGTCTCTACACCCACTGCGTGGTGTTATTGTCGCCTGCTTGGCCCTACCGGTGCTGCTTTCGGCTTGCGGCGGGGGCGGCGCAGCGGTAAGCACCAGCGCTGCGACCACACCGGTCAGCGTCACACCAACAACGCCAGCCGTGACAACAACAACGACCGGCGCTGCAGCCGTGCCAGCCGCCAAACAACCGCCCAACATTTTGTTCATCATGGCTGATCACTTGGGCTATTCTGACCTTGCAGCCTTGGGTGGCGAGATCAGCACACCCAATTTGGACGCGCTGGTGAAAAACGGGCATCTGCTCAACCACCACCACTCCGGCTCAGTTTGTGCGGTGACGCGCTCTATGTTGATTTCAGGCACTGATCACCACTTGGTTGGGCAGGGCACGATGGGCTCTCCCAGCGCCGAGCAGCTCGGCTTGCCGGGCTACGAGGGGTATTCGAACGACCGCGCTTTGTCAATAGCGCAGCTGCTCAAAGACGGGGGATACCACACCTACATGGCGGGCAAGTGGCATCTGGGTTCTGGTCTGGCGGGCACCGGCGCTGGCGGCAAGTCCCCCGACCAATGGGGTTTTGAGCGTAGCTACGCCATGCTTGGCGGCGCGGCTACTAACCATTTTGCGCATGAGGCAGCGGTGTCTAAAAACTACACGGAAGACGGCTCCTATGTGCAGCCCGGCCAACCCGGGCAACCGGGCGGCACAGGGAGCAGTGCGTTTTATTCGACTGACTTTTTTACCCAAAAGCTCATCGCGCAAATTGACTCCAAGCGCAGCGACGGCAAACCGTTTTTTGCCTACGCGGCCTACACTGCGCCGCATTGGCCGCTGCAAGTGCCTGAGCCTTGGCTCAGTAAATACGCA
>JAYULP010000215.1:0-1826 GCA_043763445.1 Polaromonas sp. | reverse complement strand
GTTTGCCCCCGCTGTCCTTGTATGTGCACTTGCCGTGGTGTCTCAAAAAATGCCCTTACTGCGACTTCAACTCACATGAATGGACCGGCTCTGCTGGCGACGCCGAGCTGCCCGAGCAGCGCTACATTGCCGCGTTGATGGCTGACTTGGAATCGTCGCTCCCGCTGATTTGGGGGCGCACCGTGCACAGCGTCTTTATTGGCGGCGGCACGCCTAGTTTGTTTTCGCCCGAAGCGATAGACCGGTTGCTCGCTGACATTCGCGCGCGTTTGCGCATAGCACCAGACTGTGAAATCACACTGGAGGCTAACCCCGGCACGTTTGAAAAAAACCGTTTTCGCGCATTTCGTCGTGCCGGTGTTACGCGCCTGTCCATCGGGGTGCAGAGTTTTGATAACCAGCAACTTGCCGCCTTGGGCCGGGTACATGACCGCGCCCAAGCGATTGCAGCGGTCGAAGAAGCTGCGCAGGCGTTTGACACTTTCAACCTAGACATCATGTACGCGCTGCCGGGGCAAACACTGCAAAAACTTGAGCAAGACATGCAAGTGGCTCTTGAGTTGGCCCCCCGTCATATCTCGATTTACCAGCTAACTGTTGAGCCCAACACCTACTTTGCCAAGTTCCCGCCGGTGATTCCCGATGACGACACGGCCTACGCCATGCTTGACAAAATCACTGAAATGACAGCGTTGGCCGGGCTGCAGCGCTATGAGGTGTCCGCCTATGCTGCGGCCGGACACCGCTGTTTTCACAACCTTAATTACTGGCAGTTTGGCGACTATCTTGGTATCGGTGCTGGTGCTCACAGTAAGCTCAGTTTCGCCCACCGTGTGGTGCGGCAGGTGCGTTTTCGAGACCCCAAGCTGTACATGAGCAATGCGCTCGCCGGGCGGGCAGTGGCGCAAGCGCATGAAGTTAGCCGGGCTGACTTGCCGTTTGAGTTCATGCTCAATGCGTTGCGCTTGAAGGACGGCTTCAAGCTACAGGATTTCGCTGAAAAAACCGGTTTGCCGTTCACCGCCATTCAAGCTGGGCTCGATGAGGCCGAGCGCAAAAAATTAATCGAGCGCGACTTCGTGCGCGTCAAGCCCACCGAGCGAGGCCTTGACTTTTTAAACGATTTACAAATGCTGTTTTTGGCAAACTAAGGCGTCGTGACACTGTGGAGACGGTGCACTTTTATCCTGCTGATAGTTATTGCCCGCACCAATTTGCTGGACCAATTGTGGTGTTTGTGCGCAGTAAAACGAGCAAAAAAAGGAAGTTGCCGCCATAAAACAGCATTTAGACGGTGCGCCCGAGCGCCGAATATCGACCAGTAATTTGCAACAACAACAACTGCAGGCGGCTGGCTGCGGGCCACACTGTTGAGCCGGCCTGGTGAGGTGAGAAAACTGGTTTTTCTGTGCTTCCTAAGCTCGCCGAACGGTTTACTGGTGCGATGCATGCGTAGACCCGTCCAAGTAAATGCACAGTGAATGCATCATTTGGCCCAATCAACAGCGGTGCGATGTGGCGCGCTTGTGCCTGTTTGGTGGTGTGGGCGCAGCGACAACGTGGAGTTTCCTGCGCCTTAATGCTGTGCGACGCTTGGGTTTGCTGTTTTGGTGGCGTAACGACAACAACAACAACGCTAGCGCTAGTGTTGCACTGCAGACTCTCCGGGCCACTGCCGGCACTGAGCCCGAACAAGGCAGGTAAAACAGTCAGCGGCCGCAACTTGCGTGTTAATTCGTCCTAGGCGCTGGTCGGCTGTTGCAAGGCTGACTCCTACCGTTGGGGCAATTGCAGCGGCTAAGCCCGAACAGAACTGCAACACCCCA
>JAYULP010000214.1:0-4544 GCA_043763445.1 Polaromonas sp. | reverse complement strand
CGGCTTTGGCGGCAACAACAATGGCGGCTCGGGCGGTGGATTTCAGCCCGATATGAAAAGTGCGGGTATCGGCGCAGGCCTTGTTGCTGCAGTGGCGCTGCTGATCTGGCTTGGCACCGGGTTTTTTATCGTGCAAGAAGGCCAGCAAGCCGTCATTACCCAGTTTGGAAAGTACAACTCTACCGTGGGTGCTGGTTTTAATTGGCGTTTGCCCTACCCGATTCAGCGCCAAGAAGTCGTCGTGGTGACCCAAATTCGGTCAGTAGATGTTGGCCGCGACACGATCATTAAGGCGACCGGGCTGCGCGACTCGGCGATGTTGACCCAAGATGAAAATATTGTAGAAATTAAGTTCGCTGTCCAGTATCGCCTCAACGATGCGCGGGCCTACCTTTTTGAAAGCAAGGACCCCGCAATGGCAGTGGTGCAGGCAGCGGAAACCGCTGTGCGCGAGGTCGTTGGCAACATGAAGATGGACTCCGCACTCGCTGAGGAGCGCGACCAGATTGGCCCCCGGGTACGCACGCTGATGCAAACCATTTTAGACCGCTACAAAGTCGGCGTTGAAGTCGTCGGCATCAACTTGCAGCAAAGCGGCGTTCGCCCGCCAGAACAAGTGCAGGCAGCATTCGATGATGTGCTCAAAGCCGGGCAAGAGCGCGAGCGTGCTAAAAATGAAGCGCAAGCCTACGCAAACGACGTGATTCCACGCGCAGTCGGCTCGGCATCCCGGCTAAAAGAAGAGTCTGAGGCTTACAAAGCGCGCATCGTGGCGCAGTCTCAGGGCGACTCACAGCGTTTCAGCTCGGTGCTGACCGAGTACCAAAAAGCGCCCCAGGTAACGCGTGACCGTATGTATCTTGACGCTATGCAACAGGTGTATTCCAGTGTGACCAAGGTGTTGGTAGAGTCGCGCCAAGGCTCTAACCTGTTGTATTTGCCACTAGACAAGTTAATGCAGATGACCGGCTCACCAGTAAGTGAAGCCGCCAGCAGCACACCACCGCCTAGCGGCGCAGCGGCTGCCCAGTTGCCCGCTACACCGGCGGCGCCGGTTGATATTCGCGCCCGTGACTCATCACGCACCCGCGAGCGTGAATCGCGCTAATCCCACCACCATCGAAGGAAGAGCAAAGTGAACAGAGTCGGTTTAATCGTTTCAACAGTGTTGTTGGCCTTGGTGCTGTTGTCCTCTACCCTTTTCGTGGTGGACCAGCGACAGTTTGGAGTTGTGTACGCCTTGGGTCAAATCAAGAATGTAATCACCGAGCCAGGTCTGCACGCAAAGTTGCCGCCACCGTTTCAGAATGTGACCTATATCGACAAGCGTTTGTTGGTTCTGGACAGCGTCGATGCTGAGCCGATGCTCACGCTAGAAAAACAGCGCGTAGTGATTGACTGGTATGTGCGCTGGCGCATCACCCAGCCCACCGAATACATCCGCAACGTAGGCCTCGACGAGAAGGCTGGGGCCAATCAGCTCAGCCGCGTGGTGCGCAACGCGTTTCAGGAAGAAATCAACAAGCGCACGGTCAAAGACCTGCTGTCGCTCAAGCGTGAAGCGCTGATGGCTGATGTCAAGCGTGAAGTGCTGCAGGTGGTGCAGGGTGTCAAACCCTGGGGCGTGGACGTTGTCGATGTCCGAATCACGCGGGTTGACTATGTTGAGGCCATTACTGACTCGGTCTACAAGCGCATGGTTGCCGAGCGCCAGCGGGTCGCTAATGAGTTGCGCTCAACCGGCGCTGCCGAGGGAGAAAAAATCCGGGCTGACGCCGACCGCCAGCGTGAAGTCACTGTCGCCAACGCGTACCGTGAGGCCCAAAAAGTAAAAGGCGAGGGCGATGCCATTGCTGCCAGCACCTACGCGCAGTCTTTTGGACGTGATCCGCAGTTTGCGCAGTTCTACCGCAGCTTGGATGCGTATAAAACAAGCTTCGCCCGAAAAACGGATGTGATGGTGCTCGATCCTTCTTCCGACTTCTTCAAAGCGATGCGGGGCTCCAGCAGTGTGGGCGCCAGCCCAGCAGCTGTACCGCTGCGCAAATAAAACGGTTCGCTAAAAAGCCGGCTGCGGTGCGTGGCCGGCTTTTTTACGTCTGGCAGGCAGGGTGTGTTGTCAACAGTCTGGCTTGCCCGCCCAGTGGTCAGTCTGAAGCCCGGTAAAATCTTGGTTTTAACAGTCTTCTAAAAACACAATGTCTGACTGCTCGCCCTTGGGTGCGTCTTCTTGGCTGTCTTCGTGGCAGCTGCCTGATCAAATTGCCGATGTCTTGCCGTCTGAAGCACGGCATATTGAAGAGCTGCGGCGCTTGTTTCTTGACACATCGCGCAGCTACGGCTACGAGCTAGTCATGCCGCCGCTGCTGGAACACCTGGAGTCCTTGCTGACGGGAACTGGGGAGGCTTTGAGCTTGCAAACCTTCAAGCTGGTCGATCAGTTGTCGGGCCGCACGCTGGGGTTACGCGCAGACACCACGCCGCAAGTAGCCCGCATTGATGCACATTTGTTAAACCGCTGCGGTGTGGCGCGCTTGTGCTACTGCGGTCCGGTGTTACACACCCGCGCAGAGCGTCCGCATGCAACCCGCGAGCCGCTGCAATTCGGAGCGGAAATTTATGGCCATGCCGGGCTTGAAGCTGATCTGGAAGTGCAACTGCTGGCCCTCGAAGGGCTGGCCGCTGCAGGTGCGCGCCAGCTCAGCGTGGACATGGCAGATGCCCGTATCGTCAACGAGTTGCTGGCCAGCGCACCGCTCACGCCAAGAGCGCTGTCACTGATACACACGGCGCTTGCAGCCAAAGATGCCAGCGAGCTTGCCAGTGTGTTGAGCAGTGTTGGGGCCGCGTTGTCAGCGCGCCACCGTGCCAGCATCATGACACTGCTGCAGTTGTATGGCGACGAAACCGTACTGACTGAGGCCCAAAAAGCCTTGCCGTTGACGCCCTCTATTGTTCAGGCGCTTGCCAACTTGAAATGGCTCGCCGCTCACACACGGGCATCAGGCGTGCAGGTTACTTTTGATTTGGCCGATCTACGTGGCTACGCCTACTACAGCGGCGTTCGCTTCGCGGTTTATGGTCACGGCGCTGAGCTCGCGCGTGGCGGTCGCTACGACGAGGTCGGCGCTGTGTTTGGACGCAACCGCCCAGCTGTCGGCTTCAGTCTTGACTTGAAAGAGCTGGTCAATGTGCTGCCACCCAGAGCGCTGAAAGCCGCTATCCGCGCGCCTTGGGCCGAAGACGCCGAGCTCAGTGCGGTTATCCGCCAATTGCGCAGCCAAGGCGAGACGGTAGTGTGTGTGCTGCCGGGCCACGAGCATGAGCTCAACGAGTTCGACTGTGACCGCGTGCTCGACAGCGTCAGCGGCCAGTGGCAGGTAATGCGCCTAGAGCTGCCGGCCGCGAGCTGAATTTTCTGCGCTGTGTGCGCTTTCAATGCGTGGCGGCGTGTGATGCTTGAGCTCGCACGGCCCACCTTCCAACGAACCCTTAACGAGAAACTTGAAGATGACAAACAAACCGAGCGTAGCTGCGGGCCGCAACGTCGTAGTGGTCGGCACCCAATGGGGCGACGAAGGCAAGGGTAAGCTAGTTGACTGGCTCACCGGCATGTCCCAGGGCGTGGTGCGTTTTCAGGGCGGACACAACGCCGGTCATACCCTGGTCATTAACGGGGTAAAAACAGCCTTGCACCTTATTCCGAGCGGCATCATGCGCCCCGGCGTGAAGTGCTACATCGGCAACGGTGTGGTGCTGTCTGCAGCAAAACTGTTTGAAGAAATCGAAGGCCTTGAAAAAGCTGGTGTCGAGGTGCGCTCGCGCCTTCGCATCAGCCAAGCCTGCCCGCTGATTTTGCCCTTTCATACGGCTATTGATGTGGCACGCGAGGTTTTGCGTGAGCAGGGTGGAACCGCGAAAATTGGCACCACCGGGCGCGGTATTGGACCGGCCTATGAGGACAAAATTGCGCGTCGGGCGCTGCGGGTACAAGACCTGAAGTACCCCCAACGCTTTGCAGCCAAGCTGCGCGAGCTGCTGGCGCTGCACAATTTTGTGTTGACAGGCTACTTAAACTCGCCAGCCATTGACTTTGACACGGTGTATGACGAGGCCATGCGCCATGCCGAACTTCTCTTGCCGATGATGGCTGACGTGTCGCGTGAGTTAAATGATGCACATACCGGTGGCGCTAACTTGCTGTTTGAAGGCGCTCAGGGCACCTTACTTGACGTTGACCATGGAACCTATCCGTTTGTTACCTCCAGCAACTGCGTCGCTGGTAACGCATCTGCCGGGGCGGGCGTAGGCCCGGGCATGCTGCACTACATTTTGGGTATTACCAAAGCCTATTGCACTCGGGTGGGAGGCGGGCCGTTTCCAACCGAGCTTGACTGGCAAACACCTGGCACGGTGGGCTACCACCTGAGCACTGTTGGTGCTGAGCGCGGCGTGACAACCGGGCGCAGCCGGCGCTGCGGCTGGTTTGACGCGGCTTTGCTCAAGCGCTCGGCGCAGGTCAATGGCCTGTCGGGCTTGTGTAT
>JAYULP010000213.1:0-1829 GCA_043763445.1 Polaromonas sp. | reverse complement strand
AGTAGCGCAAACGGCTACGGCTACGGCTACGGCCAGGCGACGCCAGCCGGTGGCTATCCTCAGCCAGGCGCAGGCGCAGGCGCTGCGCCGTCTGTGATGTCGGGCATGGGTGGCCGCTTGGCAGGCGGCTTGGCGACTGGGCTGGCAGTGGGCGCTGGCGTAATGGCCGCGCAGGCCATTGGTAACAGTTTTTCGCACCGGGGTGACAGCAACAGCAGTGGGGCTACTGGTGGCGAGCATGGCAACAGGGCGTCGGGCGACAACTCGGCTGCGTCCAACCCCGGCAGCTTGGCGGCAGATGCGGGGCAGCCTTTGTCCGGCAACAGCGACTTAGGCGGACAAAACTTTGGCATGAATGACAGCGCCAGTGCCGGCGGCTGGGACGACGCCGGCTCGCAAGACAGCTTCAGCGCCGACATGGGCGGCGGCGGCGGCGACTGGGACACCTGAGCCCGTGCTGTTGCGCGGCTAGATTACGGGCGTGATGGGGGTGACTTCGCGCCAGTACTGCCCGCGCTGCCTGCGGCCTCAAAGCCAGCGCGCCGGCGGGCCAAATGGCTGCATTTGCAGCTGGGTAACGCCACTAGTGGTCCAAACTCAGGTACTGATTTTGCAGCACCCAATGGAGGTGCACCACCCCAAAGGCAGTGCGCGGTTATTGCACCTGTGCTTGCCGGGCAGCCGCTTGCATATTGGCGAGGTGTTCGCGCCCGAGCAGTTGCTGCAGGCGCTTTGGGCGCCCCTTACAGCAGGCGACGCCCCCCGCCAGCCGGTGCTGCTATACCCCAGCACAGTGAGCGCTGCCGAGCCGCCGGCCACGCGGTACCCGCTCTGCGCTGTGCCAGCCCAAGCCGCACGGGTCAGGCTGGTGGTACTGGACGGCACCTGGCGTAAAAGCCGAAAAATGTTGTACCTCAACCCGCCCCTGCACGCTTTGCCACGCCTGGTCTTGGCCGGTGAGCCCCCGTCGGCGTATCAGATCCGTAAAGCGCACCAGCCGGCACAGCTGTCAAGCTTGGAAGCATGCGCCGCGGCCTTGGCGCAGCTGGAGGGGCAGGGCGATGTAACGCGATTTGGCCCGCTGTTGGCGGCGTTTTCGGCGCTGGTGGCGCAGCAGTGTTGCTTTGGTTTTGAGGCCGCGTCCGCCGTGCACAGCGCTAGAGACACCGGGCAGCTCTTTACGCCGCCAGTCGGTGATTAGTGGTCAACGGTGAGCAGTAAACAGTAAACAGCCACCATTATTTTGTAACGACTCAACCCAGCGCCTGTTATTGCGGGCTTGATCCGCAATCCACAAAACGCACACTTTGCCAAAACCGTTAAAAGTCATGGATCCCGGGTCAAGCCCGGGATGACAGGGGGCGTCAGGCTGACGCAGGTTGTGAAGCTGACGGGAGTTGTGACGTTGACGGAGGTTGTGAAGCTGGCGGAGGTTGTGAGGCTGACGGGGGTTGTGAGGCTGACGGAGGTTGTGGCGTTGACAGGAGTTTGTGACTTTAGCATAGTGCACCTCACCTATAAACATTAGTACACCTCCATGCCTACGATTTAAAAAATGGAAGAAGATAATGGGGTTTCAAAATTGAAAAGATGTAAGCTAGTAAATGGAAACGAAATTCATAGGAGTAGGAAGAAGCAAGAATAGGATCGAATCAAACTAAATTTGGATGAATGGGAAAGCAACCTTGAATTCACTAGGACTCTATCTCCGACAGTAAGAGCACTCGAAGATTGAGTCTTCTCCCCCTTCTCCTTCTGTTTTTCCTCCTTATTCTCCTCCTGTTCCAATTCTACAACTTTCGAAAGGTTTTTCACAGAAGAAATTTTCT
>JAYULP010000212.1:0-11505 GCA_043763445.1 Polaromonas sp. | reverse complement strand
TTGCCGCCATCAGCGAAGACGACGAGCCAGATGACGTGAACCCGATTCGTGTGCGCGTTCAGCGTGAGGCTGCGGCAGCGATTACCGCTGGGCAAACGGCCGAGGAGGCGCAACGCCAGGTCACTTGGCGGGTGTTTGGGCCGCGTCCCGGCGGCTACGGTATCGGTGTGCAAGAAGTGCTCGACAGCGGCGACTGGAAAGACGGCGCAGACCTTGCGCAGGCCTACATTGAGGCCGGTGCTTTTGCCTATGGGCAGGGCGACCACGGTGTTGCCGCGCTTGCGCCTTTTGAGCAGCGGCTAGCGCAGCTTGATGTCGTGCTTCATAACCAGGACAACCGTGAACACGACGTGCTCGACTCGGCCGATTACGCCCAGTTTCAAGGCGGCATGGCGGCGGCTGTACAGCACCTCGCAGGTACCCCAGCGGCGTTGTACCACGGCGACTTCAGCGTTCCGGGCTCACCGCGCATTCGCACGCTGCGAGAAGAGGTGGCGCGTGTCGTGCGTTCACGCGCAGTGAACCCCAAGTGGCTCGACGGCGTGCGCCGGCACGGCTACAAAGGTGCCTCAGAAATTGCCATGACCGTAGACAATCTGTTTGCCTACAGTGCCACAACGGGTGTGGTAAGCGATCACCAGTACGCGCTGGTGGCAGACGCCTACGTACATGACGCGACCACGCGCGAATTTTTGCAGCAGCACAACCCATTGGCGCTGCGCGGTATTGGTCAACGGCTACTGGACGCCATGCGACGCGGCCTGTGGGCGGAGCCTGGCGATCACCACGACCGCATCCAACACCACCTGCTGGCCCTCGAAGGCCGGCTCGAACAATACGGCGAAGGGCCCGTCTGATGACATCTCATTGTGTAGAGCCTGGCTTTGGACGGGACATCGAGGCTGTGCCGCGCGCCGCCTTTCCCTTTAGTGCGCTGGTCGGTCAGCCGGTGGTGCAGCTGGCGCTGTTGCTCGCGGCGATTGACCCCGGCATTGGCGGCGTGCTTATTTGCGGTCCGCGTGGCACCGCCAAGTCCACCGCCGCCCGTGCGCTGGCAGCCTTGGTTCCCCCCACGTCGGCCGCGCTGCCGGCACCTTTTGTTACCTTGCCGTTGTCCGCCACAGTTGAGCAGCTGGTGGGCACGCTGAACGTCGAAGACGTGCTGCGTGACGGCCGCCTGCGTTTGGCCCCAGGTGTGCTGTCGCGCGCTCACGAGGGCGTGTTGTATGTCGATGAAGTGAATTTATTGCCCGATGCGCTCGTTGATGCCTTGCTCGATGTTGCCGCCAGCGGTGTCAATACGGTTGAGCGTGACGGCATTTCCTGCCAACACGCTGCACGCTTTGTACTGGTTGGCACCATGAACCCCGAGGAGGGCGCTTTGCGTCCCCAGTTGCTTGATCGCTTTGGCTTGTCTGTTTTGCTCGCTAACCCGACCAATGCTGACTTGCGTGTGGCGATCATGCGGGCGCGCCTGAACTTTGATGAGACTCCTCATGCTTTGGCTGGGCTTCACGCGCCCGAGCAGGCCCGCTTAGTTGCGGCCGTAGCCACAGCCCGGACGGGCTTGGCTGGGCTGGCGTGGTCGGACGCGGTTCTGCGCCACGTAGCTGCTGTGGCCCTGGACTCTGATGTCGATGGGATGCGTGCTGATTTGGTGATCTTGCGCGCAGCCCGGGCACTGACAGCATTCGATGGCCGCAGCGAAGTGACGGTCCAAGACGTTGACGCAGTGGCGGAGCTGGCACTGGCCCACCGTCGCGGTGAAAGTGCGCGCGTTTCCTGCCCGCCTGCACCGCCGCCGCCAGCACCATCTGCTGAAGCTGCCGCTTTAAGTGCGCCAGCCGGACAAAAAATCGAAACGCCGCCGGCTGAGGCTCTGACGCCAAGTCGCCCGCCCGCCCAGCCGCCGACTGAGTCGTTGTCGCAAGCGTCGCCGAGCGGCGACTGGGGCAGGTTGCCGCCACGAGCGGAAACCACCACTCGGGTGTCAAGCGTTGGAGGGTGGCCATTAAAAAAAGCATAAGCCATCGCAGCCGCATCGTCCGTTCTGGACAAGGCGGTCTGCGGTGGCCCAACCTGCACCAAATTGCACCCCTTCACCTTGCAGCGCCAATTGCAACTGAACAACCGGCGTACGGTGCCATAGCGTGGCTGCCCACGTTACTGGTCAAAGGCCCCCAGCGGCTTAAAAATGCACATCTTCGCTACCTCAAACGGCGGGAAAAGCCAATCCGCTTGCACTTAATCGTGCTCGACACTTCCGGCTCAATGCGCCAGCGAGGGCGCCTCGCGACGGCCAAGGGCCACGCCGCTTGGCTTATTGAGCAGGCGACGCGGGTCGGCGACTATGTGGCATTGCTGTGTTTCAGTGGAAGGGGTGTGGAGTTATTGCTGGCGCCCGGGCGAGCCCGCGCGGCCGGTAGTGCAACGGTGCGCTCCCTTGGCGGTGGTGGCGGTACGCCGTTGACCCAAGCGCTTGCCCAGGCAGATCAATTGCTGAGTCGCGCCCAGTATGTCGATGGCGTGGCCGAATCCTGTTTGTGGCTTTTGACTGATGGCCGGACGCTGGAGCAACCGTTGGCTCCTGCCAATGCCGGACGTGTTGTTATTGTCGACTTCGACGAACCCGTGCGCGCGATAGGCAGCTGCGCCGCCTGGGCATTGCAATGGGGTGCCGAATATCACCTGGCCAGTCGGCCTGTTTAAACCTTAAATATTTCACCGTATGTTCTTTGCAGATTCCCAAACAACCACCACAGAAATCATTGTGTGCATCACCTGTCGGCCGCAAGGCGCGTCACGCGAATTACCGGCTGCCGGCCAGCTGCTTTTTCAAGCCGTACTGGCGCTGCAAAACGAGGCTCGATCGCCCAATGTGCAGGTGCGTAGTGTGGCCTGCATGAGTGGCTGTTCAAGGGCTTGCACGATTGCCTTGCAAGCAGCAGGCAAACCTACATACTACTTTGGCGACTTGCTTGCGACTACTGAAACCGCAGCGCAGGTGCTGACATGTGCACGCCTTTACGCCGACAACGCTGACGGAGCACTACCGCGCAGTCAACGCCCAGTGTGTTTGCGCGGCGGTATATTGGCCAAACTGCCGCCACTTGTCTCAGCTGCTGGGCTCTGAGTTGCCCGGCAATGACCCACGCTACGGTGCCTACGCCATTGAGTCAACAAATACCCGCTGTGTCGCCCGATTTACGTCCTGCAGCTAAAGGGTGGTGTCCTGGCGCGCATCGGGCTATGGCGGCGGGCGACGGCCTGTTGGTGCGCGTGCGGCCGCCGCTGGCACGGGTGACGCTCGAACAGGCGCTAGGCTTGTGTGAACTGGCGCAAACCCTAGGCTCGGGGATGATTGAGCTAACCCGTCGCGCGAACCTTCAATTGCGGGGCATCAGACCTGCCAATCACGACGCTGTGCTCAAAGCCTTGTGCCAGCTGGGCTTGGTTGATCAGGACCCTGTGCGGGAGGCTTGGCCTGCTGTTTTGGTCGCTCCCGGCTGGCAGCAAGGCGATGACACGCACCGTATTGCTTCCACGCTAGTATCGCGTTTAGGTGAGTTGCCCTGCTTGCCATCGAAGTTTGGGTTTGCAGTGGATGTCGGCGCGGCTCCGGTGTTGACTGCCGCATCGGCTGACGTGCGCATTGAGCGCAGCCGTACTGGCGGGCTGATCGTGCGCGCCGACGGTGCCCCGGCTGGACACTTGGTGTCGCCGGGCGATGACGTGGCAGTAGACGCGCTACTGGCAATGGCTGCTTGGTTCGCGGCAACAGCGGCCAGCGTCGAGCCGCCGTCAAAGCGCATGCGCTTGCACCAACAGGTGTGCAGCTTGCCCCGGGCGGACGGCGCGCTTGAAGCGGCGGCTGCCCCAGCTGCATTGCCGGAGCCCGGCATGTCGTTGCTTGGGCCGGTTTACGGCGTGGCTTTTGGGCAGGTTGAGGCCAGCGCGCTTTCCCAGCTGTTGCGCGACAGCGGGGCTGTTGCCATGCGCTTGACGCCGCAGCGGGGCTTGATTTTAGAAGGTGGGCAGTGGCGCGAGTCGGCCGCGTTCCTGACGTCGGCTACCGATTTTTTGCTGCGCGTGGACGCCTGCCCCGGCGCGCCGTCGTGCGCGTCAGCCACGGTGCAGACACGTACCGTTGCCCGCGCGGTCGCCTTACAACTGAATGCGGCCGGCTGCTCTTCGCCCTTTAGCCTGCATGTCTCGGGCTGCGCCAAAGGTTGCGCCCGTGTGGCTGCGGCTGACCTGACGCTGGTCGGCCGCAACGGTGCCTTTGACTTGGTACGTCAGGGCCGCGCATGGGACCTGCCAGCGGTTGAGGCGTTATCGTTTGAAAACTTGTGTCAACACATCGGAGTTCCTTGAGTCATATTTTTCAAACCAATGGCGCCGAAATTTATCGGCAGTCGTTTGCCATGATTCGCGCTGAGGCAGACCTGGCATGTTTCGATGCTGACGACGAACAAGTCGCCGTGCGGATGATCCATGCTGCAGGCATGATCGGGCTGGAGAAGTATTTGCGCTTTTCGCCAGGCTTTGTGAAAGCCGCACGGGGTGCGCTGGCGGCAGGCGCGCCGCTGCTTTGCGATGCGCGGATGGTCAGCGAAGGTGTGACCCGTTCGCGGCTACCCAGCGCCAACGAGGTTCTGTGTACCTTGCACGATCCTGCAGTGCCAGTTCTCGCCCGGACCATGTCCACTACCCGGTCTGCAGCCGCGCTGGAGCTCTGGCGGCCGCACATGCAAGGCGCCGTCGTAGCCATTGGCAATGCGCCTACCGCGCTGTTCCATCTGCTGAACATGTTGCAAGACCCGACTTGCCCGCGTCCAGCGGCCATCATCGGTTGTCCGGTGGGCTTTGTTGGCGCAGCAGAGTCAAAACACGCGCTGTGGGCCGAGCAGCCCGTGCCATGTTGCATCGTGGCTGGGCGACTAGGTGGCAGTGCCATCACGGTGGCCGCTATTAACGCGCTTGGAAGTCGTCTGGAATGAGCATGCGCGGCACGCTCTACGGACTTGGCCTAGGCCCGGGGGACCCAGACCTGATGACGGTACGCGCCCACCGCCTGTTATCTACCGCTGCCCATGTCGCGTTTTTTCGGAAAGCAGGTCGCTCTGGTCAGGCGCGACGTATTGTCGATGGGCTACTGCCGCCCGGGGCAGTAGAACATGCGATGGAATACCCCGTCACCACGGAAATTGCGCTGGACGACCCGACCTACAACCAGGTGCTGTCTGCGTTTTATGCCGACTGCTCGGCTCGTATGCGCGCCCTGTCAGATGCCGGCCATGACGTCGTCATACTGTGCGAGGGCGACCCGTTCTTCTACGGCTCGTTTATGCATCTGCACACCCGGTTGACTGGCACGCATCCGGTGCAGGTGGTTCCAGCTGTGACCGGTATGTCGGGCGCTTGGAGCGCCACGGGGCAGCCTATCACTTGGGGCGACGACATCCTCACTGTGCTGATGGGCACACTGCCCGAGGCCACGCTCGCGCGTCATATGGCCGATAGCGACGCGCTAGTGGTGATGAAAATCGGACGTCATTTTGAAAAAGTGCGTCGAGCACTCGCCACTGCCGGTCGGTTAAACGAAGCTTGGCTGGTCGAATATGCCAGCATGCCGAATCAAAAGGTGGTGCGACTCATGGATGTCGATGGCCGAGTTACACCCTACTTTTCGGTCGTGCTAGTGCACGGGCAAGGGCGCCGGCCATGAGCGAGCACACCGCGGCCGCCAACGTAGTTACAGCAAATGAAGCCGGCTCGCTGGTAGTCGCCGGGCTGGGTCCCGGTGCCAGCAGTTGGGTGACACCGGAGGTGATGACTGCCCTGGCCGAGGCTACCGATGTAGTGGGCTACATAGCCTATGTTGCCCGGGTAACGCCACGCCCCGGCCTGATGTTGCACGCCAGTGACAATCGGGTTGAACGGGATCGCGCCGCTCACGCCTTGCGGCTGGCCGCCGGCGGCCGCCGCGTAGTGGTGGTCTCATCGGGCGACCCCGGCGTGTTTGCTATGGCGTCAGCCGTCTTCGAGATGGTGGAGTCCGGCCCCCTCGAGTGGCGCCGTCTGGATGTGCGCATTTTGCCCGGCATCACCGCCATGCTGGCGGCGGCTGCGCGTGCCGGGGCACCACTGGGTCACGATTTTTGTGCCATCAACCTGTCTGACAACCTCAAGCCGTGGGCGCTGGTGGAGCGCCGGCTGCGACTCGCTGTGCAGGCTGATTTTGCGATGGCTTTCTACAACCCTCGCTCTTTATCGCGGCCCGAAGGCTTTGGGCGTGCATTGGCCGTGCTGCGTGAGGCCTGCGCCGCCGCAGGCAGCCCGGATCGGCCGGTGATTTTCGCCCGGGCCGTGTCCTTACCGGAAGAAACCCTGCACGTCGTTGCCCTAAGCGATGCAACACCCGAGATGGCCGATATGCGTACGGTAGTCATTGTGGGCTCCAGCCTGACGCGCACCATTGCCCGCGCAGGACAGCCTTGGGTCTACACGCCGCGCTCGGCACCGCAGGCGGTGATCAAATGAGTATCCCGTGCGCCGCAGCCGGTATTGTTCAGCCATGCCAGTACGTCGGCCAGGCCTGTAAGCTCCCGGCGAGCGGGCAGGGCTGGCCGCATCACCATCACGACAGGCAAGCCGAGTGCGCGGGCGGCATCGAGCTTGGCTTGTGCACCGCTGCCACCTGCGTTTTTAGACACGACTACGTCCACGCGGTACTGTTGCAGCAAAGCAGTATCGTTCGCTACGCTGAAAGGGCCACGCGAGACAATGGTGGTGTGCTGGGGCAGCGGGGGCAACGCATCGGGCGCATCAACCAGCCGCAGGATGTAGTGGTGTTGAGGTTGCGCGGCAAAGACGGCGAGATGCTGTCGGCCCACAGCCAGCAGCACCCGCTTGGGTCGACCTCCGAGCGCGGTAGCCGCCGCTGGCAAATCGGCTACCGTTTGCCAGCGGTCCCCGTCGCCCGGTTGCCAAGCGTCTCGGGTAAACGCCAACAACGCAACCCCAACTCGCTTGCACGCTGCAATCGCATTGCAACTCATGCGCGCAGCGAAGGGATGTGTAGCGTCCACCACATGGGTCACACCATGGCTTTGCAGGTAATGTGCAAGGCCGTCAACGCCGCCGAAGCCGCCAATGCGCACAGCAATGGGCTGCGCTGTGGGCTGAGCAACCCGCCCGGCATACGACAGTGTGGCGCGCTCGCCCCGCTCGGCCAAGACACGCGCAAGTGCACTCGCCTCGGTGGTGCCGCCCAACACCAGGATATTGCGTATGGCTAAAACCATCAAAGACACACCATGGCTGGCGATTGTAGGGTTGGGCGAAGCGGGCTGGCAGGGCCTGTCAACCGCCGGTCGTGCGGCCATTGATGCGGCTGAATGTGTTGTTGGTAGCGCCCGGCATTTGGCGTTGTTGCCGGGCCTGCGTGCGGAATGTTTTGAGTGGCCGGTGCCGTTTGCAAGTGGTATTTCGATGCTGCTTGCACAACGCGGGCGCCGCGCAGTCATGCTAGCTTCGGGTGATCCTTTTTGGTTCGGTGCAGGCAGTGCCGTTACCCGTTACCTCAAGCCTCACGAGTGGCATGCGCTGCCCGGCGTTTCAACCTTCAGTCTGGCTGCCGCGTGTTTAGGCTGGGCGTTGGAGCATGTCGTTTGTCTGGGCTTGCATGCTGCGCCGCTGGACCGCTTACGGCCCTGTCTTCACCCGGGCGCTCGTGTGGTGGTATTGCTGCGCGACGCTCAGGCGGTGACGGCGCTGGCGCGGTACCTGTGTGATGCTGGTTTTGGCGCGACTGTCATGAGCGTGCTCGAAGCGCTGGGGGGCCCACGCGAGCGGCGGCGCGACGTGCTGGCATGCGCCTTCAACTTGGCGGAAGTGCGCCATCCGGTAGCCGTTGCGCTCGAAATACAGGGCACCGGCGTGGCCTTGCAGCGCAGCGCGGGCTTGCCAGACAGTGTGTTTGCGCACGACGGCCAAATTACCAAGCAGAAAATACGCGCCCTGGCCCTGTGTGCGCTGGCTCCGCGCCCCGGTGAGCGACTGTGGGACATCGGTGCGGGGTCGGGCTCGGTTGCCATTGAGTGGTTGCTGGCCCACCCGCGATGTGAGGCGGTGGCTGTAGAGGCGGATCCAGAGCGCGCTCGGCGGCTGCAAGACAACGCCAATCGCCTTGGCGTAGACCGGCTGGTACTTGTGCTGGGCCAGGCGCCGGCAGCATTAATGGAGCTGGCGCCACCTAATGCCGTCTTTATTGGCGGGGGGCTCAACAACGACCTGCTGGTGCAACTGTGGCGCATCCTGCCCGCAGGCTGCCGTGTTGTTGTTCATGCGGTGACACTTGAGTCCGAATCGCTGTTGGCTAACTGGCATGAACAGGCCGGCGGCAGCCTGTGGCGTGTCGAACTCGCTGAGGCCGTACCGCTGGGTACGCGTCGCGCCTGGCGTTCGGCATATCCGATTGTTCAGTGGAGTGTGACCCGATGATGTTTGCTGGCTTCGGATTTCGACGCAGTGCAACATTGGCGTCACTGCGGGATGCATTGGCGCAGGCAATTGCAGCGCTGCCGACACAAAGCCCGGCGCTGCCTGTTGGGCTAATTGCAACTGCGCAGGACAAGGCGCAAGCCCTATGCTGGCAAGCGCTGGCCAACGAACTGGGCCTGCTGGTGCATGCCGTGCCTGCAACGCAAATCAACACCGTGCGAACTTTGACTGACCACCTCAAGGTACGTATGTTGCGCGGCAGTGGCAGCACTGCAGAAGCGGCGGCCCTGGCCGCTGCGTTCGTGCACGTTGGACCGAGTGCTGTCTTGTTGCACCCGCGCGCGGTCTCGCTTGACCGCCTTGCCACCTGTGCCTTCGCGGCGCTTGGCCCATTACAGAAAACTTAAATCATGGCTATTCACTTTATTGGCGCCGGTCCCGGTGCGCCCGACCTGTTAACCCTGAGGGGGCGCGAGTTGATCAGCCGTTGCCCAGTGTGTCTTTATGCGGGCTCGCTGGTGCCTGAAGAAATTCTGGCGTATTGCCCTGCGGGGGCACGCATCGTCAATACCGCGCCACTCGAGCTTGATGCCATCGTCGCTGAATTCGCGGCGGCTGATGCGGCAGGCCATGAGGTGGCGCGGTTGCACTCGGGCGACCTGTCTGTGTGGTCGGCGATGGGCGAGCAGCTTCGACGTTTGCGTGCGGCTGGCATTGCCTTTACCGTCACGCCTGGCGTGCCTTCTTTTGCCGCCGCCGCTGCTGCGCTTGGCACCGAGCTTACGCTGCCAGGGCTGGCGCAGTCGGTGGTGCTCACTCGCACATCGGGCCGGGCCTCGCCGATGCCGCCACGCGAGACGCTGGCTAACTTCGCGGCTACCGGCGCAACGCTGGCCTTACACCTGTCAATCCACAACCTAGCCAAGGTGGTTGCCGAGTTGTTGCCGGCCTACGGCGCAGCGTGCCCGGTAGCCGTGGTGTATCGAGTGAGCTGGCCGGATGAGCAGATTTTCCGCGCGACGCTGGCCACTATCGAAGCCGCAGTAGGTCAGGGTGTCGAGCGCACAGCGCTGATCCTTGTTGGCCCTGCGCTGGCAGCCCAAGGCTTCAGTGACAGCTGCCTGTATGCCAAAAACTATGACCGTAGGTTCCGCCCGTCGGCGGCCGATGCGGGCCGGTTTCCCGCCTAGCAAGGCTCAGCCGAGCGTCTCATTTCGTTTATCCCTCGCAGCATTAAGCCGCTGCACCTACCCCAAAGGAGCCTTGTCATGCATATGGAACCCGGAATCGTCGACACCAGCAAAATCGTGCTGTCTTACGTCACAGCAAGCGCTTGTGCGTTTTATGCCGCCAAGCTGGCCGTTGAACATGTTCGCTCGGAGGGCGTGGTCTCGCTGCTGCTGCGCAGCACGCTTGCCGCACTGTGGGTATTTGTCTTTTTTGAGGTTTTTGTGCATGTGCCGGTTGGCGTGTCGGAAGTTCACTTGATATTGGGCTCATCACTGTTTTTGATCCTCGGAGCTGCGCCCGCCGCCATTGGCCTTGCAGCCGGGCTGGCACTGCAAAGCTTGGTCTTTGAGCCGCACGACCTGCCGCAATACGGCATGAACCTGACCACGCTGCTAGCGGCACTTTTTGCCCTACAGAGTGTCGCCAAGCGTGTACTGCCAAAGCGCTTGGCCTATGTTGATTTGCGCTACGAGCATGTGCTCAAGATGTCCGTGGTTTTTCAAGGCGGCGTCGTGGCGTGGGTGGCCTTTTGGACAATTTATGGGCGCGGCCTGGATGCGCAAACGGCTCAAAGCATTTGCACTTTCGGCGCCGCATACATGAGCGTTGTGTTGTTGGAGCCGTTGATCAACCTGGGGTTGCTGGCTAGCGCCAAGTCGCTGCACGTACGCTCCAAAGCCGCGGGCTCAGTGCTGCTGACGCAGCGCCTGCTTCAAGTTAACTAAAAAAGTGAACCCGATGCATGCTGCGCCCGAGATTGTGTTGACATTGATTGGAATTGGCACCGGTAATCCCCAACACCTCACGGTGCAGGCAATCAATGCACTGAACCGTTGCGAGCTCATCTTGATTCCTCGCAAAGGCGCTGACAAGGCCGATCTTGCTGATATGCGCCGCACGATTTGTGCGCTGCATGTGGATAAGCCGGCGCGGCTGGCGGAATTCGACTTGCCGGTGCGTGACAGTTCGGCTCAGTGCTATTTGGCGGGCGTTCACGACTGGCATACCGCCATCGCTGCGGCGTGGACGCGAGAGATCACGGCTCACCTGCCGGCGGGCGGCCGCGTAGCTTTGCTGGTCTGGGGCGACCCATGCCTCTACGACTCCAGTCTGCGCATCGCACAGCTGCTGCAGACTGCCGGCATGGCGCTTCGCGTTGAAGTGATTCCTGGCCTGAGCAGCATACAGCTGCTGACCGCTGCTCACGCGATTGCGCTGAACACGCTGGCAGAGCCGATACTGATCACCACGGGCCGCCAGTTACGCGACACGGGCTGGCCCGCTGGCCTGCAAACGGTGGTGGTCATGCTCGATGGTGCTTGTGCCTTTGAAACCTTGGCGCCTGAGCAGCTGCACATTTATTGGGCGGCCTATCTCGGTATGCCAAACCAGTTGTTGTTAGCGGGCCCGTTGGCTGCTACTGGCCCGCAAATATTAAAAGTCCGCGCTGAGGCCCGCCAGCAGCATGGCTGGATCATGGACATTTACTTGATTCGGCGCGTGTAAGCCCCGCCGGACTCACCGAGCTTGGCTGAACGGGCGGCGAACAACGGTCACTTACCAAACCCAAAAAAGCGCTGTTATTGCCGGCATTATTGCGGGCATAACAGCGCTTTTTTGTCGAACTGCTTTTTTTCAAAGCAGCTCATGGGTGCGGGCAACGTGGCTGGCTTGGGAGCGACTTTTGACGTTAAGCCGTTTGAACAGCCGCCACAGATGCACTTTGACCGTGTGTTCGCTGATGCCAAGGCCTTGCGCGATATCTCGGTT
>JAYULP010000211.1:0-1854 GCA_043763445.1 Polaromonas sp. | reverse complement strand
ATTGTTGCTGCCCGCTGCACCGCTCACTGTAGGACGACGACCCACAAGGCCCAAGCGATTGCTGACCCACCGGCGTTGGGGCGCTGCACCAGCCAGCGCGGCCCATGCTTGGCACTACCCCGGCAAAGTCGGCGCAAAGCGCTCGCGCCAGCCCAAACCGGCCGAGGTGCCGCCGGGCTCATTGCTGCAGCGCGGCGTGTACTCGCAGCCCACCCAGCCCTGCCAGCCGCATTGCGCCGCAACCTCGTCCAACACCCCCAGCACATAGGCATAGCTCAATTCACCTTGATCTGGCTCTTGGCGCAAGGGCACGCCGGCTAGCTGGAAATGACCAACAGCGCCAGATGGCAGGTATTTGCGGATTTTCATTGCCACGTCGCCTTCAACGATTTGGCAGTGGTACAGGTCCATTTGAACCTTAAGGTTAGGCAAACCAACGGCCGCCACCGTCTCATGTGCATGGTCCTGCCGGTTCAGAAAAAACCCGGGGATGTCGCGCGTGTTGATCGGCTCAATCAGCACATCCACCCCGGCTGTGGCGGCGCGCCTAGCAGCCCAGCGCAGGTTGCTGAGGTAGCGGGCCCGCACTTGTTGAACTTGCAGGCCAGCTGGCGTTAACCCCGCCATGACGTGAATGCGCGGGCATCGCAAGGCCACAGCATAGGCGAGCGCCAGTGCCACGCCAGCGCGAAACTCCGACTCGCGCCCAGCCAAACAAGCGGTTCCGCGGTCGCCCGCCAAGTGCCAAGCGTTGGCAATTGAGGCGGCATCAGTGCCGCCCGGCGGTGCATTAAACAGCACCTGCTGCAGGGCGTTGCCGTTGAGCCGCGCTGCCAGCTCCGCCTTGTCAAAAGCATAGGGAAAAAGGTATTCCACGGCTTTGAAACCGTCTTTGGCTGCGGCTTCAAAACGCGCCAAAAACGGCAGCTCGGTGTACATCGTTGACAAATTTGCAGCAAATTGAGGCATGAACATCCACCGTAAAATTGCTATTAAATAAATAGCTAATAAGGCAATTAGAACGCGGGCAAACGCTAAATTTGGCTTAAAAATAGCCGTGCAGCACACGCCAAGCGGGCCGCTAGGCGCTTGAGCCGCTGCCGAAACGCCAATTTACCAGCCTGCCGCGCTTGCCAATTCACCACCGGCTCGGGGTACTGCGTCCTACAGGCAGCAGCGGGTGCGGCTGATGGATTCGCGGCACGGCACGCCGTAAATTACCCACTGGAGCGGCTAGCGTTGGTCCCGGCAAAAAGAGCCTGAAAACGCTGGCTGATCTCCAAAGACGCTGTTCGGAGCCTTTTAACAAGCTCAAGCGCGCTAAACCCCGCTGTTAATGCGCTTTAGCGGTGTGAAAAACCCGGTTTTTTCGCTTGCCCTGAGCTTGTCGAACGGTTTGTTTGTGCAGGAGAAGGCTTGGACAAGCCCAGTGCCAACACAGCGCTGAGCCTGCATTGGCGCCAATCAATAGACAAAGGAAAAGCAGATGAAACCAATTTTTAACTACTCAGCTCCGGTGGCCGCAGCACTGGCAGCGGTGCTGCTCGCCGGCGGCGCATCCGCGCAAGGTGTGGGCGCCGCTGGCAGCGTTGACGCCACCACCAACGCAAACACCGCTATGCCGGCCAAAACCTCCGGCAATGCTCAGCCTACAGAGCCGATGGCAAAGCCCAAAATGACGACCCAAGAGCGCGCTGACCGCCGGGCCGCTCGCAAGGCCGCAAAAACAGCGAAAAACAAGGCGGCTCAAACCGCTATGCCCGCCGACGGCTTGAGCCTGTCCACGCCTTAAGCGCCGTGCTGTGCAACTCAAGCCGGGGCACTGTGGCAACGCAGTGCCCCGGCTTTTTTGTC
>JAYULP010000210.1:0-4602 GCA_043763445.1 Polaromonas sp. | reverse complement strand
ACAAAAACTGCGTCGTCACCCAACGCGAAGTCGGCCTGGACACCGAAAGCTGGGGCGCAGCGCTTAAAAACACACTGCGCCAAGCCCCAGATGTGATTTTGATGGGCGAGGTGCGCGACCGCGAAACGATGGAGCACGCCATTGCTTTTGCAGAAACCGGCCATTTGTGCTTGTGCACGCTCCATGCGAGTAGCGCCAATCAGGCGCTCGACCGCATCATTAACTTCTTTCCTGAAGAGCGCCGTCCCCAGCTGCTGATGGACTTGTCGCTGAACCTGCGGGCGCTGGTGTCGCAGCGGCTGGTTGCGAAGCAAGACGGCAAGGGACGCATTGCGGCAGTTGAGGTAATGCTCAATTCACCCCTGATTTCTGACTTAATCTTCAAAGGCGATGTCACTGAGATCAAAGAGATCATGAAGAAAAGCCGCAACCTTGGGATGCAAACCTTTGACCAGGCCTTGTTTGACGCGTTTGAGAACAACCAAATCACCTACGAAGATGCGTTGCGTAACGCTGACTCGGTCAACGACCTGCGCCTTCAAATCAAACTTAACTCGCGCCGCGCCAAATCAGCTGATCTGTCCGCCGGCACAGAGAACTTCGCTATCGTTTAAGCCGGCCTGCTGCGTCGCCGATCGCGTCCGAGCCCCGCCCTAGTTCACTTCACTTCACTTCACCAATGCCCAGCACCAACCCGCGCACTTACGAGCCCACGCCCCAATTGCAGCTCGCCTTTTTGGGCCTTGGGGTGATGGGCTACCCGATGGCCGGCCACCTGGCACTGGCCGGTCACCGCGTCACGGTCTACAACCGCAGCCCGGCAAAAGCCGCTGCTTGGTGCGCCGAGTACGCAGCCACCGCCTCGCCTCGCAGTGCGACTACGCCGGCTGAAGCCGTCGCCAGTGCCGACATCGTGTGGTGCTGCGTTGGCAACGACGACGACCTGCGCGCTGTGGCGCTGGGCGCCAACGGCGCATTAGCCGCGATGAAAGCCGGCGCAGTGTTTGTTGACCACACCACCGCCTCCGCAACGCTCGCCAGGCAACTGTACGCTGCAGCAAAGGCGCTTGGCGTGCAGTTTGTCGATGCACCCGTCTCGGGCGGCCAAGGCGGTGCGCAAAACGGCGCGCTCGCCGTAATGTGCGGCGGCGACGTAGCAGCCGTTGACGCAGCCCGTCCCGCGGGCATGGCTTTTTCCAAAGCATTCACCCGAATGGGCGATAGCGGTGCCGGCCAGTTAACGAAAATGGTGAACCAAATTTGCATAGCCGGCCTGGTACAAGCGCTTAGCGAAGCAGTCGCTTTTGGTCAAAAGGCGGGCCTGGACATGCACCAGGTACTACAGGTCATTGGTCAAGGCGCAGCGCAAAGCTGGCAGCTCGACAACCGCGGCAAAACCATGGTGGCGGGCCAATTTGACTTTGGTTTTGCTGTCGACTGGATGCGCAAAGACTTAGGACTGGTGCTAGACGAGGCCAAGCGCTGCCAAGCGCGTTTGCCTGTTACTGCCTTGGTTGATCAGTTTTATGCGGACATACAGGCTATGGGTGGCCAACGGTGGGACACCTCGAGTTTGATTAAGCGGCTGCAATAACCGACCACTGGCGCGCGCCGGTGAGCCCTATTTGCTCGACGCCGGCTGCAACCGGACAAGTTCCGCTTCGGTCAAAATTTCAAAAACACGCACCACTTTTTGGACGCCGGTGGTCGCGCGCGTCACGGCGGTGGCGCGGTCCGCTTCCCGCTGGGTTACACGGCCTAGCAGGTAAACCGTGCCGCGCTCGGTCACAACCTTAAAGGCATTGAACTGCAGGTCACGCGCATCAATAAAGGCGGCTTTAACCCGGCCAGTCACCAGCGCGTCTGAAGAGCGCTGCCCCAGCGTGGACGCTGACATCACCTCAAGCTCGTTGACCACGGTGCCGACATTTTCGACTTTGGCCAGCAGCTGGTCTATGCCGGCTTTATCCGCGGCAGTGGGCACCTCGCCAGTTAGCAGCACCTGGCGATTAAAACTGGTCACATTGACATGAACGCGCTCGGCAAAGTTGCTGCGGATACGGCTGAGAGCGCGCAACTCAATGCCTTCGTCCTCCAGCTGGGTGCCCGCTGTGCGCCGGTCTGTGACCAACAGGGCTCCGCCAGCGACGCTGCCCGCAATCAGCGGCAAGCAACCCGCCAGTGTGGACGTCAACAACGCAGCGGCGCACAGCGCGAAGGCCCGTTGGCGAGTTAGAAATTCGATCATGTGCTGCCTTCTTGGTCGCCCAGTAATTGGGTATCAACGCCATCGCAAATGCAGTGCAACGCCAGCAGGTGGACTTCCTGAATCCGGGCGGTGCGCTCATGGGGCACACAAATGTGCACATCAGTCTCACGCAGCGCCTGGGTTACTTTTCCGCCGCCGTGGCCGGTTAGCGCCACCACGGTCATGTCACGCTCATGGGCCGCTTCTATAGCGGCCAGCACGTTGGCTGAATTGCCGCTGGTACTGAGCGCCAGCAACACATCGCCAGCGCCACCAAGGGCTCGCACTTGTTTGGAAAAAATGACACTGAAGTCATAGTCGTTAGCAATAGCGGTGAGAATCGAGCTGTCGGTTGTCAACGCAATGGCCGCCAACTCGGGCCGCTCGCGCTCGTAGCGTCCAACAAACTCGGCGGCAAAGTGCTGCGCGTCAGCAGCTGAGCCGCCGTTGCCGCAGGCCAGCACTTTGCCGCCGCTGGTCACACTGGCCAAAATGGCCTGTACCGCCGCGGCGATGGGTTTGGACAAAAGATGCGCGGCGTGGTACTTCAAGTCGGCACTGTCGATAAAGTGCTGTTCGATACGTTGTTCAAGCATGTATTGATAATACCGCCTCGATTTGTTGCGCTGCCAGCCAGAGCCATCAGTCGGCGTCAAAAGCTGCCGGCAGCCACTCGATAGGCCATTGACTCGCCTCAGCGCCGGCTACCGGCGCGCCGTGAATCAGCACCACATCAAAGCGGCACGGCGGGGGCGACGGGAACCGCATCAGGTAGTGGCGGGCGGCCAACACAATGCGTTGCTGTTTGGTTTTTCCAATGCTGGCACCTGCCCCGCCGTGAGAGTAGCTGGCTCGCAGCCTAACCTCCACAAAAACCAGCGTCCGGTCGGCCGCCCGCATAACCAGATCAATTTCACCGCCGCCCCGTCCCGGCGTGCGAAAGTTACGCTCGACCAGCGTCAGCCCGGCGCGCTGTAGGTGCGCTGCAGCGAGCAGCTCGGCCGCGTCGCCACGCGATGTAGTGGTGGTGATGTTAGGCTCTGCCGCCGGCAAGTGCGCTGCGTGCAACGCGAGCTGCGACACCACGCCAGCGCCCAACAGTTGACTTTTTTGTTTTTTGGAAAACCACATTGAACGCCTCCTTTGACCTAGCTCTGGATGCTGCCCGTGCGGCGGCGGGCTTGCAGCATTATCCTGACCGCACCTTGTATGTGGTGGCAACACCCATCGGCAACACAGCGGACATCAGTCTACGGGCTCTGCATGTGCTGCAACTGGTCACTGCGATTGCCTGTGAAGACACCCGGCACACCAGGTTTTTGCTGCGTCAGTACGGCATCGACAAGCCCTTGTTGGCGGTGCATGAACACAACGAAGCCGAGGCTGCGCTGTTGGTGGTCGAGCGCCTGCAGCGCGGCGAGCGTATTGCTTATGTCAGCGATGCCGGTACGCCCGCGGTGAGCGACCCTGGCGCACGGCTGGTAGCGGCTGTGCGCGCCGCTGGCTTGCGCGTATTGCCACTGCCGGGCGCAAGCAGCGTGACGACAGCACTCAGTGCCGCTGGCGTCAGTGGCGGCTCTGGCTTTGTTTTTGCTGGTTTTTTGCCCAGCAAAGCGGTGGAGCGAGACCGGGCAATTGCAGCCTTGCAATTGGACGCCCGCACCACCGTGATTTTGGAGGCACCGCACCGCATTGAGGCCCTTGCGCGGGCGATGCTCCCGCTGGGTGCCCGGTGGCTTACGGTTGGCCGCGAGCTGACCAAACAGTTTGAAGAACTTGCCGTTGTGCCGTCATCTGGCTTTGAGGCGTGGCTGGCCGCTGGCAGCCAGCGCACACGCGGCGAGTTCGCGCTGGTGTTGCATGCAGTTCCCAGCGAGGACGTGGCCAGCGCGCCGTCAGATGCGTTGCGCATTTTGCGGTTGCTGCTCGCTGAGCTGCCGTTGAAAACCGCCGTCAAGTTAGCCGCTGAAATTTCGGGTACAGGCCGCAACGAGCTGTATGACGCGGCGCTACAGCTCAAAAATGGCGTGGACACATAGCCCTGCGCTATAACTCCGCCCCATAACTCTGCTACATAACCCGCCGTATAACCTGCCGTATACCCCACCGTATAGCCTGCCGTAAAACCCTGTCGCACTTGGCTGCCCACGCGCTTTAGTCACGGCCCAGAAAAGCAACATCAAAGCCTTGTGCAGCGCGCTGCACCACATCGTTAGCGTCAAGGTAGACAAACAAAAGCATGCGCGTCTGGCTGCCTAGCCAGCGGTAGTTAAGAATGTCGCCTGACCACGAAGCGACGCGGTCAACCGAGCCTGGCCGACCAAACTCACGCTCGACGTCAGTACGCGTGCAGC
>JAYULP010000209.1:0-1857 GCA_043763445.1 Polaromonas sp. | reverse complement strand
CGGCGTCCTGCGCAGCTGCAGCCTTGGTCTGGCTGGCCAGCGCCAGCGCGTCTTGCGCTTCGCGGCTGATGCCGTATTTTTTCGCTACATTTTCGGCCGTAATGCCCATGTGGTACTGGTTGTAGACGTCCCACAGCCCGTCTACTATCATGGTGTCGATCATTTTCCAGTCGCCCATGCGCTGGCCTTCACGCGAGCCATTGAGCACATGGGGCGACAAGCTCATGCTTTCCTGGCCGCCGGCAATCACGATGTCACTGTCGCCAGTGGCCACGGACTGCGCCGCTAGCATCACCGCTTTCAGGCCAGAGCCGCACACGGCGTTGATGGTCAGACCCGGTATACCGTGTGCAAAGCCCGCTTTGAGCACCGTCTGGCGGGCCGGGTTTTGGCCCACACCGGCGGCCAGCACTTGGCCCATGATGACTTCACCGACCCGCTCGGCTGACAAGCCAGAGCGCTCGAGCACCGCCTTGATGACAGCGGCGCCCAGCTCGGTTGCCGGAGTTTTGGCCAGCGCGCCGCCAAATTTTCCCACCGCGGTACGAGCGGCTGAAACGATAACGATGTCTTGCATGGGGTGTTTCCTTGTTAAAAATAGTTGGGTTAAATGCCAAGCCGGGCGGGCTTTATTGGCGGGAATTGGTCAGGCGCGGGCTTTGACATAGCGGCCCGGCGCCGGCTCAATCGCCGGGTAGTGCGGGCTGCCGTAGTTTGTGGGTGCAGCTACTTGCGCACCGGCATGGCCCGCTAGCCAAGTGGACCAGTCGGTCCACCAACTGCCGGGATGCTCGGTGCTGCCGGCCAGCCACTGCGCCTGCGTCAGCGGGAACTTGCCGCGTTGCAGGCCGTCGTGGGTCCAGTAGCTGCGCTTGTTTTTGCTCGGTGGGTTGATGACGCCTGCAATGTGCCCCGATGCGCCCATAACAAAGCGCTTTTTACCCGGCAAATGCTGGGTCGATGCGTAAGCGCCGCCAATAGGCACGATGTGGTCCTCCCGGGAGCCGTACAAATACACCGGCATGGTCAGCCTGCCAAAGTCTACTTTTTCACCGCACACAGTGACCACGCCCGGCTGTACCAGCTTGTTTTCCCAGTAGGTGTGGCGCAAATACCAAGCGTAAAACGGGCCTGGCAGGTTAGTTGAGTCACTGTTCCAGTACAGCAGGTCAAACGGCGGCGGGGTTTCACCCTTGAGGTAGTTGCCCACCACGTAGTTCCACACCAGGTCGTTGGGCCGCAAAAAGCTGAAGGTAGACGCGAGGTCCTGGCCTTTGAGCAAGCCGCCGCGGCCCATCTCGGCCTCGCGGTACTTCACGGTTTCTTCGTCAATGAAAATGTCCAAAATACCGGTGTCGCTGAAGTCCAGCAAGGACGTCAGCAAAGTGGTGCTGGCGGCGGGCTGCTGTCCGCGCGCCGCCAGCACCGCCAACGCAGTGGCCAAAATCGTGCCACCAACACAAAAGCCTAAGGTGTTCAGCGTGGTCTGCCCGGTGATGGCTTGCACTACCTGCATGGCCTTGATGGCCGCGTTTTCGATGTAGTCGTCCCAGGTTTTTTCCGCCATGGACACGTCAGGGTTGCGCCAGCTCACCACAAAGGTGCGGTGCCCCTGCGCGACTGCATAACGAATCAGGGAGTTGTCCGGTTGCAAATCTAAAATATAAAACTTGTTGATACACGGCGGCACCAACAGCAATGGCTTGGTGTGGACGGTGGCCGTCAGTGGTTTGTATTCGAGTAGCTGAAAAAACTCGTTTTCAAACACCACAGCGCCCTCGGTGGTGGCGACGTTTTTGCCCACCTCGAAGACGCTTTCGTCCGTCATGGACACATGGCCTTGCTGGATGTCGTGCA
>JAYULP010000208.1:0-1860 GCA_043763445.1 Polaromonas sp. | reverse complement strand
TGTCGCCTACTTGCCGCCCACTTTGGGCTGCTTTCATGTGCGTCCAGTCGTGGTCAGCTGCGTTCACCGGCGGCGGCGCGCCCCACAAACCTAACGCTTTGTGGCGTGTGCCGCCGCGGGGTCAGCCGCTTTATCTTTAAAACTGCAATGCTGCGCCACGGCACACTCCCAGCAACGCGGCGCTCGGGCGGTGCACACATAGCGGCCATGCAGAATTAGCCAGTGGTGCGCGTCTACTAAGTACTCTGGCGTAATGCGCTTGAGCATTTTCAGCTCGACTGCCAGGGGCGTTTTCCCCGGTGCGAGCCCAGTGCGGTTTCCCAGCCTAAAAATATGGGTGTCTACCGCCATGGTGGCCTCGCCAAAGGCAGAGTTAAGCACGACGTTGGCCGTTTTTCTGCCCACACCAGGCAGTGCTTCAAGCGCTTGCCGCTCACGTGGCACCACGCCGCCATGCAAGTCCACCAGCATTTGGCAGGTTTGCAGCAGGTGCTTGGCCTTGCTGTGGTACAGCCCAATGGTTTTGATGTGCGTCTCCACCGTTGCCAGTCCTAGGGCCAGCATTTTTTGGGGCGTGTTGGCCACTGGGAACAAGCGGCGTGTGGCCTTGTTCACACTGACATCGGTCGCTTGCGCGCTGAGCAGCACGGCAGTGAGCAACTCAAACACGCTGCTGTACTCCAGCTCGGTGACCGGCTGTGGGTTGGCGGCTTTTAAGATGGCAAAAAAAGAGGCAATCGCGTCACGTTTCATGGTCCGCTAAGTCTAGTGTGCTTAATCGACTGAAAACGGCCAAAACGCTGAGCGTGCGCGACAATGCAGGGCCTTGTTTCCTTTTTTTTCTAGGTTCACCATTGCCATGACCCAGCCTGCCCCGCTGCAATTTGCCAGCCGCCTGAACCAGGTTGAAACCTCCGCCATTCGGGAGCTTTTCAAGCTGCTGGGCAAACCCGGCATCATCAGCTTTGCCGGTGGCTTTCCAGACCCAGCGCTGTTTGATGTGGCAGGCATTCAGGCCGCTTGCAGCTTGGCGCTGAGCCAT
Source organism: Polaromonas sp. (assembly GCA_043763445.1). Lineage (GTDB taxonomy): Bacteria > Pseudomonadota > Gammaproteobacteria > Burkholderiales > Burkholderiaceae_C > Polaromonas. Next base: position 818 of record JAYULP010000208.1, on the reverse strand, counting down.
GAGCCGGGCAGCGCGCTGCAGTACGGCGCCACTGAGGGCTACCAGCCGCTGCGCGAACAGCTCAGTGCCTTCCTGAGCAGCAAAGGCATGGCTGTGACCGCGCCCGAGCTGGTGGTCACCACCGGCAGCCAGCAAGCGCTTGACCTGCTGGGTAAAACCATGATTTCGCCGGGCGACAAAGTCATTGTTGAAGGCCCCACTTTTTTGGCCACCATTCAGTGCTTTCGCCTGTACGGCGCCGAGCTGGTCAGCGCGCCAGTCGATGCCAACGGGGTTGACGCTGACGCGCTTGAAGTGCTGATTGCCCAGCACCGGCCCAAGTTTGTTTATTTGATTCCCACCTTCGGCAACCCCAGCGGCGCGCTGTTGAGCCTAGCGCGGCGGCAAAAAATTCTGGCGCTGGCGGTTAAATACAACACCTTGGTCGTTGAGGACGACCCGTATGGTGACCTGTATTTTGGTCAGGAGCCACCGCCTAGCCTGCTGGCGTTGAGCGCTGGCGTGCCGGGCAGCCGCGACCTCGTGGCCTACTGCGGCTCCCTGAGCAAGGTGTTGTCGCCGGGTCTGCGAGTCGGCTGGATGGTGGCGCAGCCCGAGCTGCTCGCCAAAGCGGTGATGTGCAAGCAGTTCAGTGACGCGCACACCAGCACCTTTGCACAGGCCACAGCCGCGCAGTATTTGCTCGCTGGCCGCATGCCCGCGACGCTGGCCAAGGTGCGCAGCGTGTATGCCGAGCGCGCCCAGGCGATGGGCCAGGCGTTGCAGCGCGAGCTGGGGCAGGCCGCAGCGTTTACCCAGCCGGCGGGCGGCCTGTTTTT
>JAYULP010000207.1:0-1861 GCA_043763445.1 Polaromonas sp. | reverse complement strand
GCTGCGTCAGTCGCGCGGGCGCGCCCGCCACCACAAAGTGCCTGCCGGCCGCCAGAGCGGCGCGTCGGCACTCCAGCAGCACTGCTAAGGCCGATGAGTCAAATGTGTGCAGCGCACTGGCGTCCACCACAAAGGGCATGGCGGTATTGCCCGCTGTCGCCGCCATGGCGGCGGGCAGCGCAGCCACAAAACTGGCGGCCAGCGCGTGGTCCAGCTTAGGCGGCAGTTGCAGCGCGGCTGTGGTCAAGACTTTTTTTCCGTAGCGTTGGACTTGTTGCGCAGTGCCAAAGATGCAATCAGCCCGTCGATACCCTTGGTGCTGATTTCCTGGGCAAACTGGGTACGGTAGGTCTCCACCAGCCACACGCCCAGCACATTCAGGTCATAAATCTTCCAGCCAGACGCGATTTTTTCCATGCGGTAGTCGAGCTGGACTGGGTCGCCACGCCCCAGTACCTCGGTGCGAACCACCACTTCCGTGTCACCCGCGGCAGCGCGCATCGGCTTGACGCTGACGCTTTGGTCCTTGACCTGCGCAAGAGCGCCGGAGTAGGTGCGGAGCAACAGAGTTTTGAACTCGTCCTGCAGCCGCTTTTGCTGCTCAGGCGTGGCTTGGCGCCAGTTGCGGCCTACGGCCGACGCCGTCATGCGCACGAAGTTCACATTCGGCATAACCTTGCTGTCCACCAGCGCCACGAGGCGCATAGCCTCGCCGGCTTGCGCCGCCTTGTCAGCCTTGATGCTTTCCAGCACCTCGGTGGACACCCGTTTGATCAACGCATCAGGTGCTTCTTCCTGGGCTTGCGCTTGTGCAAACGGGGCGCAGGCTAGCAAGGCCATACCCAAAACAGCGGCAGCCAAGCGGCCTATCGTTCGACGGTTCATATTTTTCCTTTTTTTTAAACTGCAGCATCACTGCTTGTAATTAACGGGCTAGGGCACACGATGGCTTACATCGTTTTTTGCGCATGCCTGAGCTGTGCCCGGCGGACTTATTTGGCGCCGGCCGTTGCGGCGGCCTCCGGTAAGTCAAACCGTTCTTCCTTTTCAGCGGGGTTGCGCCCAACCAAGCTGCGGCGACGTTGAAGGTGAACTTCACGCGCAAATGTGTATTTGTCCAGTGCCGCCTCATCGAGCAGGTTGCCGGCGCCCAGAAAATTAGCCCTGATGTTGACTGCACGCGTAGCCTGCAGGCTGTTGCGAGTCGAAACGCTCGTTGCTGACGCCACCGGATCACCCTGAAAGTCCACCAGCAACGCGCTGGTGTCGCGCACCGTGGACGGGCCCAAGACGGGCAGCACAAGGTAAGGCCCGGCGGGTACGCCCCACACGCCCAGGGTTTGGCCAAAATCTTCGGTGTGTTTTGGGATTTTGGCTTCGCCTGCCATGTCCAGCACGCCGCCTAAACCGAATACGGTGTTGATCATTACTCGGCCTAAGCTGTCGCCAGCGTACTCACCTTTGCCCTGCAAAGCGTTGTTCACCACCGACCAGGCGTCTTGCAGGTTGCCAAAAAAATTGGTCACGCCAGCGCGGATGGGCGACGGCAACACGTCGCGGTAAGCGGTAGCCACTGGCTTGATGACGGCGCGGTCCAAACCATCGTTAAAACTGAACACCGACCGGTTCAACGGCTCGAAGGGATCGGACGGGTTGCCGCCCGGTGCTGTTGCACAGCCTTGAATCAAGGCCAGTGCCAAAGCAGTTGCACCGCCAGTGGCGATGTGTTGGAAAAAGGCTCGTTTGGTCATTTTTTTTCTGGCTTGGAGGCCGAGGAAGCGGACTGGACTGGTGCTGGTGCTGGTGCTGGGGCAGTGCTTGCGCTGCCGTCGGCAGCCTTGCTGTAGAGGAACTGGCTGAT
>JAYULP010000206.1:0-11519 GCA_043763445.1 Polaromonas sp. | reverse complement strand
GCAAATTGGCAACGGGCAGTATGGCTATTGCAACAGTAATAACTGGTGCAATGTCTCGATACCCGTTCAGGCTTTCCTGGCGGTCAATTCCAAGGCGGACCTACGCCTAGTACTCTCTCGTCTTATTATTGCAGACCGGTTCGGCTTTACTGGCAACTCACAAAGTGCGGGATTGCCAGTTCTTAATATCGACGGTATTTACTGGTCGCGCTAACGCGTTTACTAAGTGTCCGCTAACCAGGTGCAGGAAGTTCTGATTACCCCTTATATGAGCTGCAAGGACAGCGGTGCCCGGCTGCAACCCCAAGCTACCATACAGCTCGACAACACCGCACCTGTGTTATCGACGTTACCCGTCCTTTGGTGGGATGCCTGTCGAAGTTTTCAGACTTTAGAAGGGTTTGGTGGCGCTTTTACTGAGGCGGGTGCGGTTACTTGGCAGCAACTGAGCTTGCCCAAACGCCTTCAGGTGTTGCGTGATTATTTTTGCGAACACAGTGGACACGGCTATCGTCTGTGTCGTGTTCATATGAACAGTTGCGATTTCTCGCTGGGTAATTACGCCCATGTTGAGCGCCCTGGCGACACCGCGCTGGAGAGTTTCAGCGTAGAGCGTGATCGCCAGTCGCTTTTGCCGTTTATCAAGGCGGCGCAAGCAGTGGCTCAGTCGCCTATTCAATTATTGGTGTCACCCTGGAGCCCCCCTGCCTGGATGAAATCAAACGGGCAGATGAATCACGGCGGCAGTCTGTTGCCACACTATGCCCCGGCTTGGGCCGCCTGCTATGTGCGATTTATTCAGGCCTACCAAGCCGAAGGTTTGTTTGTATGGGGCGTGTCAGTACAAAACGAGCCAGCCGCCGAGCAGCGCTGGGACTCTTGCATTTTCAGCGCGCAGCAAGAGCGCGATTTCGTGCGTGATCATTTAGGACCGGCGTTGGAGCAGGCAGGCCTTGGACAGGTACGAATCATTATTTGGGACCATAACCGCGACCATCTGGTGGAGCGAGCCGGGGTAGTTTTGGCTGACCCTTTGGCCGCTCGCTATGTATGGGGAACCGGCTTTCACTGGTATGGCGAAAACCATTTTGAGCATGTGCAGCTGGTGCATGACGCCTGGCCAGAAAAGCGGCTGCTGTTCACCGAAGGCTGTCAAGAAGGCGGGCCTCACTTGGGCGAGTGGGCGCTTGGGGAGCGTTATGCACGCTCAATGATTAACGATTTCAACCGTTGGACAGTGGGCTGGATAGACTGGAATTTGGTGCTCAACATGCAAGGAGGCCCAAATCATGTGGAAAACTTTTGCAGTGCCCCGATCTTGCTGGACACCGTCAATGATGTGCTGGTGGCACAAAGCTCTTACTTTTATCTTGGCCATTTCGCGCGCTTTGCAAAGCCTGGCGCCAAACGGATTTTGTGCGCTGCGTCCCTTGAGGCGTTAGAAACTACAGGCTTCGTCAACCCCGACGGCAGTTGTGTGCTGGTCGTGATGAACCGAACCGACAAAGCGATTGTCTTCGTGCTGCGCACGAACTGCGCAGGCGGGCAGTGCCAGGCGGTGGCCGAGCTACCCGCCCACTCAATTGCTACTTATGTATGCGAAAGCAGCTCAGCATAGCGTGATTGCATGACCCGCTTGGGCTTTCGATCCACGGTAAATAGACCCCAGTGTTTTTCTGGCTCCAGCGGGTCGTCCGAGCCTTTCCAAGGCTCGTCGAAGGCTTCAAAGACAAAAATCATCATGCCGGACTCAGCTGACCAAGCCATTAGCTCGTCGTAGTACTTGGCTTGTAAATCTTGGCTCGAGTTGTGCGGCTCTATGCCTCGACCGTTGGAGCTAGTTGCCCATCCGGCTTCGGTAATCATGATGGGTTTGCCAGGGTAGAGGCTGGCCACGCTTTGCACATTGGTCTTGGTGTATTGCAGCGCCTCGTGGATTTGCTTATATTCCCACAGCGGATAAGTGTGAAGTGAGATGAAATCAACCTCCGCGACGAGGTCTTTTAGTTTGTGTTGCCACGGTACATAATTTTCACAAAAAGTCACCGGCTGGTGTAGCTGACTTTTGACTCGCCGTACATACGCAACCATCTGGCTGACAGGAACGAAGTGATCAGTCCAGTCAACCGTGGCTTCATTGCCAACGGCAACTGCAAAGACGATGTCTTCATATGTTTGCGCCAGCACGACCAGTCGTTCGACTTCCGCCGCATTGGCTAGCTTGCTGGCCTCTAGGTGGGCCTGACTGTATGTGCCGCCCCAAGGGCAGCCAAAATTATTCATCTCTGGGCCTAGATAAGCGCCTAGCAGGACTTGAAAGTCCAGCTTGTCCTCGCGTATGACCGCAAGCACCCGTTCGGCGTGCGGCGTGCAGTCATACAGCCGTAAATAGCGCCAGTTTTTTTGCAATATCAGCAGGTCTTCCCGGATTTGGTTGGCGCAAGGGTAAGTCCGGTCGTCCGGGCTTTGCCCGCGGCGATACCCGGAGTAGCAGATCGCGTTGCCTGCTTTGAGTTTGGAAAAATCAATTCTGTTCACGCCGGCATTCACAGTGCTTGGTTGTCAGGATATTTAGGCAGGCCGTCTTTGTCCCACAGTCCCCAGTAGGCGCCAACGTCACCTTCAGCGTCGACTTTCCAGGCTTCGTCAAAGGCGGAAAAATAAAAGATGTCCACACCATCGGCTTCAGCCCAATCGAAGCTGTCGCAAAAGTAGCGCATGGCACCGGACATGGACGGTACTGCGCCATGAAACGAAGATCCTTTGTTCGGCCAGCCCGTCTCGCTGATGATGACTCGTTTGCCGCTAGCCACCGCTTGCGTGCGGCGGTACATGCTTTGCATGTAAGCAATCGCCTGCTCTGCCGGGCAGCCTTCCCAAAAGGGGTAACAGTTCGTTAGCAAGATATCGCAGGCGGCAGTAATACGTGGATATTTTTCAAACAAATAGTAAGCATCCACATAGCCGACCTCAACACCGGGTAGCGCGCGCTTGACCTGACCGATGTAGTCAATGAGTTGATCTTCGCTCAGGTCTTTGCGCAGCATAACTTCGTTACCTACGGCCACCATGTCCGCATGGCCAGCCTTGGCTACTGCCAGCAGGCCGTCGATTTCTCGGGCGTTGGTTTTTTGATCTGTGCCTAACCAGGCGCCGACCAATGTTTTGAGTCCCATAGAGCGGGCCACTTGGGGTATATGTTGATGACCCTCAGTGCAGGAAAAGCTGCGTATCCACTTGGTGTGTGGCGCCACGATCTGTAAGCGCGAGCGTATCTGGGCCTCGTCAATTTCTGTGCCTGGGCCTTGGCCCTGTAAGTAGGGACTAAAACACAGGCCGTGTATTTTTTTCTGAGACAGTCTTCGCTGGAGTTCCTGACTGGCCGCAAGACGCTCGCTGACCGATGAAAAAACGGGCACAGGCGGGTGTGGCAGTTGGCCTCGCCGGCCGGCGGCGTCCGGTCTGCTGCCAGACGGCGACTGGCTTATACCTGGAGGTGTTTGAAGTCGGACGGGTTTTGACATGGCTTATTGTTTTGCTGTTGAGGGTGGCGGTTCCGGTTGATAGGGCAGACGTGCCTTGCTTCGCGGTACCGTTTCGGCATAGCCCGCGACGCGTTCGTAGACCCTGACGTAGTCCACCATCAGCTCGGCTGGAAAATGGGTTTCGGCATTGGGGTGCCCCGGAAAATTACCACCCACGGCGACGTTCATTAGTAAATAGAAGGGCTGGTCAAACGGCGCTGGCCAAGCATTTAAATCAGATTTCTTTTGCGCTTGCACGCCTTTGCCGTCTTTGGTGCGGCTGCAACTCCACCAAAAATCTTGGCGGGCCCAGACCTTGTTGTCAAACAGCCAGCGAATCTCGCCTGGCTCCCACTCCACCGTGTACACATGCCAGTCGTCAACCTGCTGACCGGGCGGCAGATCCAGCGTGTGGGTAGTCAGGCTGCGCTCGGGAAAAGCAGAGCCGTAGTGGATGCTACCCAGCGTTCGGGCCGGTTGCTCGCCGTGGATTTCCATCACATCAATTTCACCGGAAGCTGCCCAGCGTCCATAGTGGTCCGCCAGCGGCAGCATCCACAACGCTGGCCACATACCTTTTCCCCATGGGACCTTGGCACGGAACTCAAAACGGCCATATCGCTGGGCGAACAACGCGGTACCGTCTTGGCTGCGGGTTTTGATTCGGGCAGAGGTGTAGCCACAGCCATGCAATGACGCTTTGACGGCGCGTATCGTCAGCACACTGTTGGCCACGCTAATATTGGCTGGCTCTTGGGTGTAATACTGCAGCTCCTCATTGCCCCAGCCAGCGATCCAGCAGTGGCTGGCGTAGTCGAAAAAGCCATTGCCTAAGTCATGGCACCACTTGGTAGCGTCCAGGCTGTCGCCCTCGAACTCATCTGACCAAGTCAGCCGCCAGTTGTTTGGCGGGTCGCTTTTCGGCTGGCTCATACGGCTCAGGCGTGCAGCTTGCCAGCTGCGTCAAACAGCATGGCTCGCCCAACGTCGGGTGCCAGTCCCACGACCTGGCCAAGTTCGCCAGCAAGGCTGCCAGCGGCAATCTTGGCGCACAGCAGGTCCTCTACGCCTTCGATTCGTAAGTGAATGATGCAGGAATCCCCCAAGTGCTCAGCCAGCGCCACGCTGGCCGCGATACCTTGGCCGGCCGGCAGCAGGTGCAGATGCTCTGGTCGCAGGCCAACGCGCTGTGCAGTCGCTGGCGCATGACCCGCCAGCGCTGCCCAATAGGCTTGGTGTGCGGTACTGCTGCCGCTTTGCGGGCGTGACACCAAGTTGACGCGCGGCGCGCCAATGAAGCCGGCAACAAACTCATTGGCCGGACGGTTGTACAACTCCATCGGCGTACCCAGCTGTTCGACTAGCCCCTTGTTGAAGACCGCGATGCGGTCGCCTAGCGTCATGGCTTCGACCTGGTCGTGGGTCACATAAATCATGGTGGTTCCCAACTCCTTGTGCAGCCTGGACAGCTCAATGCGCATGTTGACTCGCAGCGCTGCGTCAAGGTTAGACAGCGGCTCATCAAATAAAAAAACTTTTGGCTTTCGGACAATGGCCCGGCCAATCGCAACCCGCTGGCGCTGACCACCTGAGAGCTCCTTGGGAAAGCGAGTCAACAGCTCGGTGATACGCAAGACCTCGGCCGTTCGACCCACTTGCAGCGAGCGCTGGGCGCTGCTGATACCGGCCATCTTCAGTGCAAAGCCCATGTTCTCGGCTACGGTCATGTGAGGGTACAGTGCGTAGCTTTGAAACACCATGGCAGCGCCGCGATCAGCCGGCCGCAGGTCGTTGGCCCGGTCTTGGCCAATAAAAAGGTCGCCGGCGCTGATGGTTTCCAGGCCGGCAATCATGCGTAAAGTGGTGGATTTTCCGCAGCCTGAAGGCCCGACAAAAACCATGAATTCACCGTCGCCAACTTCCAGGTCAATGCCTTTGATGACCTCCACTGCACCATAGCTTTTGTTTATTTTTCTCAGCGAAACCTGGCCCATTTCAAGCTCCTTTTAAGCCGATGTGACGGCGATGTTTGTGTGCATATCAGTGGCTGTAGACGAGCCGCTGCGTGAGCGCTTTTGTCGCTGCAAAAACCGCTGATACCAAATGGCGCTGTCCTTGGGGGTGCGTACCTGGGTTTCGTAGTCCACATGAACGATGCCAAAGCGCTTTTCATAGCCGCTGGCCCACTCGAAGTTGTCCAGCAGACTCCAGACCATATAGCCCGCCATGCGCACGCCTTGTTGCATGGCCTGTCCAACGGCTTCGATATGCCGCGCGATGTAGTCAGTACGCTGGCTGTCATGCACTGCGCCGCCTTGTATCTCGTCCTTGAAAGCGCCGCCGTTTTCGGTCACGTACAGCGGCGGGACTGGGTAGTCACGGTGCAGGCGCAGCAGCAGCTCGGTCAGACCTTCGGGATAGATTTCCCAGCCCATGTCGGTGATAGGCAAGCCGCCCTGATGGACGTCCCACTGGCCTGCGGCGCTGATGACCGAGCGCGAGTAATAGTTGATGCCCAGAAAGTCCATTGCAGTTGCAATGGTTTGCATGTCACCCGGCTCGACCCGCGGCGTATCAGTGCCCAAAAAGTCCAGTACATCCTGCGGGTAGTGGCCCTTCAATAACGGGTCCAGGTACCAGCGCAACAGTCGGCCGTCTTCCAGCTGGGTTTTTGCAATGTCCGCTGCGCATGCAGTAGCGGGATGCATTGGCGAGAGGTTCAGCACAATGCCCAGCGATGCTTGACAGCCCTGGTGGCGCAGTGCGTTGAGCGCAAGGCCGTGGCTCAGCAGCAAGTGATGGGCCACTTGCATGGCCGTTGCGCGGTCTTTGATGCCCGGCGCAAAAATGCCAGTTTCATTGCCCAGCATCGACATTACCCAGGGCTCGTTGTGGGTCGTGATGGATGCCAGCTTGCCGCCCAAGCGTTGATGCAGGCCCACAGCGTACTCCACAAAGCGTTGCACCGTCGCGCGGCTGGCCCAGCCGCCTTTGGCTTGCAGCGCGTCCGGCAAGTCCCAGTGGTTCAAGGTTAGGTAGGGTTTGATGCCTCGCGCAATCAGACCGTCCACCAAACGCTCATAAAAAGCCAAGCCGGCCTCGTTCCATTGGCCTTCGCCGCTCGGCTGCACCCGCGACCATGCAACCGAAAACCGATAAGCGTCCACACCAAGGCTAGCAATCAAGTCCAAGTCTTGCTCGAGCCGGTTGTAGTGGTCGCAGGCAATGTCGCCATTGCTAGCGTCAGCGATCGCTCCGGGCTGGGTGCAAAACCTGTCCCAGATGGACCAAGCACGGCCATCTTGGCGGCTGGCTCCCTCGATCTGGAAGGCGCTAGTGGCAACACCCCAGACAAAATTTGGCGGGAATTGCGTGTGCAGTTCTTGGGTGCGGGTGTGGATCATTCGAGTTGTCAGGGTAGTTGGCGTTGCAGGGCGCGCTTACTTGACCGCGCCTGCTGTCAGGCCCGAGATCAGTTGTCGGGAAGACAGCAAAAACAGCACGACCAACGGCAAGGTAGCGATTGCTGAGCCCGTCATCAATGCGCCCCATTCGGTATTGACCGGACTTTGAAGGCTGCGCAGCGCCAAGGGCAGCGTGTACATGTCGGGTGAGCGCATGACGATCAGTGGGCCAATGAAGTTGTTCCACGATGCAATAAAAGTGATCAAACCCAGCGTGCCCAGCGCCGGTCGCAGCAAGGGCAACACAATGCGGGCAAAGATGCCCAGCTCGCTGCAGCCATCCATACGAGCCGCCTCTATCAAGTCCTTGGGAATAGACGACAACACGAACTGGCGCATCAAGAAGATACCGAAGGCACTTGCAGCGCCGGGTATGTACAGCGCACGCGGCTGGTCTATCCAGCCTAGCAGGTCCATGATCATGAAGGTGGGAATCATGTTCATGAACGATGGCAGCAGCATGGTGCCCATTACCAAGGCGAACAGCGTATTTTTAAAACGAAACTCGAACAACGCAAAGGCATAGCCGCCCATACTGCAGAACAGCAGCGTCAGCGCGGTAGACGCCAGCGCGGTATAGATACTCCAGCCCAAATTTCGCCAAAACGGCATGCGGTCTGTCAGTATTTTGAGGTTGTTCATAAAGTCGTCACCAAAAAAAAGTGGCGGTGGCAGACTAAAAATTTCAGTGCGTGAATGTGTGGCGAACACAAACATAAAGTAGAACGGCGCCAGCATGATGAGGCCACCTGCAGCCACCAGAAAATAGGCCGCCCAAGTGCTGACAGGTAGAGATTGCTTGTTCATGACGTTTGGCTCGGTGGTGCTCACGTTTTTGGGCCGCGCGGAGAAAACGCCCGGTTGGTCAACCAGGTCAAAGCTGCGACAACGATAAAGAGCAGCCATGACATGGCGCTGGCCGCACCAAAGTCGTTGAAGTCAAAAGCCATTCGGTAGAGGTAAATGGCAGTCGTCATGCCTGACTGGTCGGTGCCGCCACGTCCACCGGTGAGGATAAACGGCTCTTCAAACAGCTGCAGGCCACCGATGACGCTCAAGGTAACGCCAAAAAATATCATTGGTTTGAGGCTCGGCAGGGTGATGAACCAGAACTGCTGCAGCCGGCCTGCACCATCCATGGTGGCGGCTTCGTAAATGTCTTTTGGAATCGTCTGCAGGGCGGCCAGGTAAAGCACCACGTTAAAGCCGACATAACGCCAAAAAACCATGATCGAAATAGACACTTTGATATTAAACGGCTCATTGAGCCAGTCCACTGGCTCGACGGGCATCAGCGCGCCCAACACCGGCAACTGGCCCAACATGTTGAGCGCAACATTGATCAGGCCGTAGTCGGTAGACAAAAGGGAGCTAAACAAAATGGCAATGGCCACAGTCGAGGTGATGTACGGCATGAAATAGGCGCCAACCAGGGCGTTGCGTGAGCGCTGAAAGCCAGCGTTGATGAAGCAAGCCAGCGGGATCGCTACCAAATGCTGTGGCACGCCCGAGCCTAGGGCCAGCAGAGCTGTGTTGCGCAGTGACTTCCAAAACCACTCGTCTTGCAGCGCAAATGCGTAGTTGTCCAAACCAACAAACCGCATGGCGTGCAAACCGCTGGTGGGCTCCCAAGCCTGGAACGCCAGGTACAGCGAGAAGGCCAGGGGAAACAGGCCAAACACAGCGAACAAAACGACAAATGGGCTAAGCAGCACATAGGGTGTCCAGCGGGGCGACAAGCGCAGGTAGGCGGGTAGCTTCATGATGTAGTGCCGGTGGTGCGGGTAGTGGTGGGGCAACGAATGCGGGTAGCGAGCGGCGCTGGGTTGTACGGCTGCCCTAGCGGAGCGCGCGCCGCTCCAGTAGCCGCTGAGCGTCGGCCAGCGCGACACCGATGTCTTTGCCTCGGTCCAGCACCTTGTCGAGCTCGGTGTTGACGACTTCGTCAGCAAAAGCGTCTTGTTTATGCACTGTTACTGCCGTGATGCGGTTGGCTGCCATGCGCCAGCCCAGCCTGGCTTTTTGCCCGCCCAAGAACGCAATCGGCTGCTCAAAAAAGGCATCGTCGTAGGTCTCCAGCAGCGCAGGGAAGGCGTCCTGGGACTTAAATGCGCCAAGCTGCACTTCGCGCTCGAGTGTCATCATTTGAATGAACTCCCAAGCAAGTTGCTTGTGGGCGGCCGGCGCACCCCGCGCAATAGCAAAAAAAGTTCCGCCATAGGCGGCGTAGCTGCCTTCGGGTAGTTGGGCTGCACGCCACAAGCCCTTGGTGGTGGGCGCTAGCCAGTTACTCAGATGGCCTGCCAGCCAAGCGCCCGTCATTTGTGTGGCGATGGTGCCGCGTTTGAATCCTTCAGACCATTCGTTGGACCAGGCGGAAACCCGCGCGTCGAGCTTTTGTTGACGCACCTCGCGGGCCAGCTCAAAAGCGCGCACAAAGCGCGGTGAAGTCACCAGTACCCGCGACTGGTTGTCAAAATAAAGGCCCTCACCAGCTTTAACACCGGTGCGGATGACGATGTCTTTCATGTCGCGCGCATGCGCCATAAGGTAGGCGCCGCTGGACTTTTTAATTTTGACGCCGCTGGCAACGTAGCTGTCCCAGGACTGGTTGAGTTCGGCCTCACTGACACCGGCTTTGGCCAGTATGTCGGCCCGGTACAGCAAGGTGCCCGGCCCGACGTCAGTCGGTGCTGCGGCCACGCCGCCACGGGGGTTGCTGGCCTGACTGAAGGCGTAGGCCACGTAGCGCGACTGGTGGTCGCGGATGTTGAAGGGCGGCCGGCTCAAGTCTTCGAGCCCGCCACCCTGGGCAAAACGCCCCATGTAGCCGACTTCTAACGCCATCACGTCCGGCAGGTAAAACGAGGTCGAGAGCGCCGTCGTCATGGCGGTATGGTGGTCGCTGAATTGGCGGCTTACCACTTTGAGCTCGACGTCGGGGTGGCGCAACTTCCAACGCCCGACGGCTGATTTCACAATCTCATCGACAGCGGGGTAGGCCGCAATTGTCAGGCTGTCTTGCGCTTTTGCGGCCTGTAGACCGATTGTCAACACCATCACAACCAGCCCTAATAGCTTGCACAGTAGAGCCAAAATTGCAGCTCGCATTGAGTTGTTCCTTGACAAATGTTGACGGCCTGTGCCGTCGTCGGCGGGCTCTGGTGCAGCTGTGAACTGCGGGGCCATCCGGTCAGGCTGAATTGACATCATAAAAGCTTGAAAGCGCTTTCAAAATTGATTATAGGTCGCCCCGAATTGCCTTTACCTAGGGGAATCCCCAAGCGTATTCGGGGGTTTCGGGGGTAACGGTGTGGCGCTTGCTGGGTGGTGCAATCGCATTGTGGGCCAGTAGCAAGACTGCCACGCACTAGCGCAGTGCAACCCGGCTCAGTGCAGCCGGGCTGTGGATTCGCGCAGCACCAGATACGGCGCGGGCAGGCTGAGATTGGATTTTTTACCCGTCAGTAAATCCAACATTGCCCGGGCGGCCAGACGCCCCATCTCATATGCGGGCTGGTGGATGGTCGTCAGCGGTGGGGCAGCAAAAAGTGAGGTCGGCAGGTCGTCAAAGCCGACAATTGAAATGTCGTGGGGCACTTTCAGTGAATGCCGATACAGGCCCAAAGCAGCGCCGGTTGCCATTTGGTCGTTGGCTGCAAAAATAGCGCTAAAGCGTTGGCGTGACTGAAGCAACTGCTCGAGTGCCAGCTGGCCACTGCGCTCATTAAACCCGCCTGCAACCACCAAGCTGGCATCGCAAGTGATGCCAGCTTGCTGCAGCGCGGCCCGGTAGCCCCGCAGGCGCTCATTGGCGTCGGGATGCTCGGGGTCGCCCGTAATAAACGCAATACGCTGGTGACCTAAGTCGATCAAATGCTGGGTGGCCAGCCTGCCGCCTTCAAAGTTGTCAAAGTTCAAGGCGATCAGCCCGGGGGCTTTGAGCGTGCGGCCGGTCACTACCACCGGAATGCTTTTGGCACACAGCTTGAGCGCCTGGTCTGGCAGTCTGCCGGTCAGCACAATAATGCCGTCAACCCGGCGTGAGCGCAGGACATTGATGTTGCGTGTTTCTGCTGGCAAACTCCAGTGGCCGCTGACAAACAGGGGGCTGTAGCCAGCAGGGTCAAGTTCGTCCTCAATGCCGCGCAGCGCCGCGCCATAGAACGGGCTGTCAATTGCCTGGGTCAGCACGCCGACGCTGAGTGTTTTGCCGCCCGCGAGGCCCCGCGCGACGGGGTTGGGAACAAAGCCCAACTGGTCAATCGCATCGTCCACCGCTTTTTTCTTCAGCTCATTGACAGCTGCCGTGCCGTTGAGAATGCGCGAGACCGTGCTGGACGACACCCCGGCCAGTCGCGCGACCATTTCGAGCGTGACCGGTACCCCGGCTTTGCCAGCAGACGGCTTGTGTGTCGCTGGTTTTGGGCTTTTGGTGCTCATAGCGACTTCCTTTTCCATGCATAAAGTCTAAACCACGCCTAGTTGCCAAAGACCGGCAAAAATGCGCATAAGCGCGCTGCCAAAGCGC